>NZ_LNCE01000069.1:0-30108 GCF_001445815.1 Janthinobacterium sp. Ant5-2-1
CTCCCACCCCCGCCACGGCCATCGCCACTGGCGGTGGTGCTATTCGGAAAGTCACTTGGCCACGCCAGACATGACAAAGCCGCGCAGGCGCGGCTTCAAGATGGCAAAAAACTCAGTAATGTCAGTTCGTCGCGCCCAAGGCCAACGCCGCCGTGCGCGCCTGCTCGCCCGCTCTCTTGTCCGCTTCGCGCTGCGCCGCCGTCTTCATCGTCGGCCAGCCAATCATGTGCTGTTCCGCAATTTCCGCCATGCCCGCAATCCAGGCTGGCGTTTCGTTTAGGCAAGCGATGTAATGAAACTGCTGGCCGCCGGCCGTTTCAAAATCATGCTTCGCTTCCATGGCGATCTCTTCCAGGGTTTCCAGGCAATCGCTGGTAAAACCCGGGCACAGCAGATCGACGCGCTTGACACCCTGCTGGGCCAGCGCCACCAGCGTGGGCGCCGTGTACGGCTGCAGCCATTCGGCCTTGCCAAAGCGCGACTGGAAGGTCACCACGTATTGCTCTTTAGTTAATTTCAACTTTTCCGCCAGCAGGCGCGCCGTTTTCAGGCATTGGCAGTGGTATGGGTCGCCCAGCAGCAAGGTACGCTTGGGCACGCCGTGAAAACTCATCACCAGTTTTTCCGGACGGCCATGCGCTTCCCAATGATTCAGCACCGAATCGCGCAAAGCGTCGATATACGTGTCGTGCTCGTGATATTGCTTGATAAAACGCAATTCCGGCACACTGCGCACGCTGGCGTAATGGGCAAACACGGCATCGTAGATGGAACCCGTCGTCGTGCCCGAGTATTGGGGATAGGCCGGCAGGATGGCGATGCGCTCGCAGCCTTCGCTTTTCAGCTGGGCCAGCACGTCAGGCAAGGAAGGTGAACCGTAGCGCATGGCCATGGCCACCGTCACGCCGTCATGGCCCCGCTCGGCCAGCGCGCCGGCCAGCAACTTCGCCTGCTTTTGCGTATGCACTTTCAGGGGCGAACCTTCGCGCGTCCAGATCGATGCGTATTTCTTGGCCGACTGGCCGGAACGGAACGGCAAGATGATCAGGTTCAGGATGAACCACCAGACGATGCGGGGAATTTCCACCACGCGCGGGTCCGACAAGAATTGCTTCAGGTAGCGCCGCACGGCTGACGACGTCGGCGCATCGGGCGTGCCCAGGTTGACGAGCACCACGGCGCTGCGGTCGATGCTGCCATGCGTGTACGGCGGTTCTGTTTGAAATGACATGAAGGCTCTTCGAAGGCGTTGGATGGATTAGCCAGTTATTATAGTTGCATTGAGTTAATAGCGAAGTGTTGGGGTCGGACCCTCAATGCCGCTAACGTCAAGCTCAGCGCTAACGCATCCGGGGGTCTGCCCCCGGATTTAAGCCGCGTTCAAATCGCGAGCAGTTCACGCGCATGCTTGCGCGTGGTGGCCGTGATTTCCAGGCCGCCCAGCATGCGCGCCACTTCTTCCACCCTGGCCTTGGCGTCGAGCATGTCGATGCGCGAGGCCGTCTTGCCATTGTCCAGGGTGCTTTTTGCCACCTGAAAATGCTGATTGGCCTGGCTGGCCACTTGCGGCAAGTGGGTCACGCACAGCACTTGCCGTCCCTGCCCCAGGCGTTTCAGCAGACGCCCGACAACTTCGGCGACGGCGCCGCCGATGCCGCTGTCGACCTCGTCGAAGATCAAGGTCGGCGTGGTGGTGGCGTGCGAGGTGATGACGGAAATGGCCAGCGCGATGCGCGCCAGTTCGCCGCCGGACGCGACTTTCGCCAGGGAGCGTGGGGCCGTGCCCGCGTGGCCAGCGACGAGAAATTCCACTTGCTCGAGGCCGTGGGCGGCCGGCTCGCAAGGATGGAGAGCAATCTCGAAGCTGCCGCCCGTCATGCTCAGTTCCTGCATGGCGCGCGTGACGGCTTGCCCCAGCTCCAGGGCGGCCGCGCGGCGCGTGGCGGACAGTCTCTCGGCCACGGCGCGGTACTCCGCCTCGATCTTCGCTTCCTGGCGCAGCAAGCCTTCGATGTCGGAAGCGTCGGCCAGGTGCTGCAGCTTTTCCGACAGCTTCGCGTGTTCCTCGGGCAACTCTTCCGGCGTGACGCGGAACTTGCGCGCCGTGCTGTGCATGGCTTCCATGCGCGCGTCGAGCTGGTGCAGGCGCTCCGGGTCCAGTTCCACCCGGTCCAGGTAATTGTTCAGCGCGTACACGGATTCCTGCAGCTGGATGCGCGACGATTCGATCAGGTCGACAATCGGTTGCAATTCCGCATCGACGGAGACCAGCTTGCCCAGCTTCTGGTTCAGGGCCGACAGTTGCGACACGATCGGATGGTCTTCCGACTCGGAAATGAGGGACAAGGCTTCCTGCGCCCCTTCCAGCAGGCTGGCCGCGTGCGACAGGCGGCTGTGCTCGTTCGTGATCTCCGTCCACTCGCCGGGCTTGGCGGCCAGTTTTTCCAGCTCTCCCACTTGCCACTCCAGGCGTTCGCGCTCGTACAGCACGTTGGCGGCGTTGGTTTCGAATTCTTCGCGCTGGCGCACGAGGGCGCGCCAGCGCTTGTGCAGGGCCGCCACTTGCCGCGCATCCTGCTCCGCGCCCGCTTCGCGCGCCGTCGCCTGGCCGTCAAGCAAGGCGCGCTGCGCTTCGCTTTTCAGCAGGGACTGGTGCGCGTGCTGGCCGTGGATGTCGACCAGCATGTCACCGAGTTCGCGCAACTGCGCGGCCGTGGCGGGGATGCCGTTGATATACGCTTTCGAGCGGCCCGCATTGTCGATCACGCGGCGCAACAGGGCGCCGCCATCGTCGTTGGCGAACTCATGCGCCACCAGCCACGCTTGCGCCACCTCGCTGACGGAAAAGTCGGCCGTGATGTCGGCCTTGGCCGCGCCTTCGCGCACCACGCTGGCGTCGCCGCGCCCGCCCAGCGCCAGGGTCAGCGCATCGATAAGGATGGACTTGCCGGCGCCCGTCTCGCCCGTCAGCACGCTGAAGCCGGCGGAAAATTCCAGTTCAATGGTATCGACAATGACAAAATCGCGAATGGACAGTGTATGGAGCATGGCTTCTGTGGTTGGGCGGCGCACCGCGGGTTGAGGTGGAGAAAAAGTTAGCTGAGCTTGCCCTCGCCCGACGGGTACTCATTCCAGTGCAATTTTTCACGCAGGGTGTTGTAGTAACTCCACCCTTCCGGATGCAGGAAGGTAATCGTGTGCGGCGAACGGCGGATGAGGATGCGGTCTTGCTGCACCAGGCTGGCAAAGGTCTGCATGTCGAAATTGACGCTGATATCGCGCCCGCGCACGATTTCCACGACGATCTGGCTGGAGTCAGGCAGGACGATGGGGCGGTTCGACAGCGCATGCGGGGCGATCGGCACGAGCACGATGCCGCCCAGGGTCGGGTGCAGCAATGGGCCGCCGGCCGACAGCGAGTACGCGGTCGAGCCCGTCGGCGTGGAAATGATCAAGCCATCGGAACGCTGGTTGTACATGAAGTGGCCATCGACCTCGACGCGCAATTCGGCCATGCCGGCGCCGGCGCCGCGCGAGACGACGACATCGTTGACGGCCATGCCCACGTGAATCGACTCGCCGTCGCGCAACACGCTGCCTTCGAGCAAGGTGCGGCGCTCGGCCTTGAAGCGGCCGCCGAGAATTTGCGCCAGCACGGGCAGCATGCGCTCGAGCGGGATATCGGTCATGAAACCCAGACGTCCTTGATTGATGCCGATCAAGGGGACGTCGAATGGCGCCAGTTGGCGTGCAATACCCAGCATGGTGCCGTCGCCGCCCATGACGATGGCGCAATCGGCGGCGGCGCCGATCTCGGCCGGCGACATGGCGCGCACGCCGGGAAACGCCAGGTTCAGGTGCGCGGCCGTCTCTGCTTCGAAGACCACCGTGTGGCCCAGCACTTGCAGGAAATCGACGATGCTTTTGACGGGTTCGGCAATGCCATCCGTATTCTGGCGCACGACCAGGGCGATAGTCTTGGCGCCCAGGTTGAAGCGCTCGCCCGGGGCTGGCAAGGTCGCGGCTGGCTGTTCGGCGCGCTGTTCGGCGTGATTATCGACGGGCATAAGAGTCTCGGTAGTGAATTCGGTGGCAAGCCGCCCCAGGTTGTCGCGTCGCACGCCGGCATCGCATGATACTGTATATATTCACAGTATAGTGCGGCTGCCGTGTGCCCGCAAGGGGCGTTCTTGGTGTTGCACGCAGTGTAGCGCAGAAAAAGAATCGTCCATGCGTGCGCCAGCGCTCCCTGCATGGACAAATCCGCTTGCAGAGGGCCTGCCGCGGCAGGACACTGATTTCACGTCACTTTTACTGTCAGGAGGCCATATGGTTACCCAGCATAGCGAACGCAAGATCAATACCGATGAAAAGGTCAAGAATGACGGCGTCGACCGTCTGCCGCACGAGCGCGACGAATCGCCCGATGCGCAAAACGTGCGGCCGCGCAAAATCATGGAGCAGGCGGCCAGCGACCTGGAACAGGGCCTGGTCGATACGGACCGCCGCGCCCAGCCCGGCGTGGAAAAGGTCAAGCCCACCGCGCCCCAGCAAGCGCGTCCTGACCCGCAACTGGAACCAAAAAAGGCGCGCTGAATCGAACTGTCAGGCACCGCTATTTTTCCGGAGTACGCCATGCACCGTTACGTCTGTTCGTTGCTGCTGGCCGCTGTCTGCGGCGCACCCATCGCCCACGCCCAGGCGCCCGCCATGCCCGTGGGCTTCGGCCCGCAACCCGCCCTGCCCACGCCGGACAAGCAACTGATTCCCACCGTCAACGTGGCCCCGGTGCAGCGCTGGTCGGCCACGCAGCGCCCCGTGGTCGCGGCCGGCCTGGCCATCCATGCGTATGCGCGCGACCTCGACCATCCACGCTGGCTATACGTGCTGCCGAATGGCGACGTGCTGGTGGCGGAAACAAATGCGCCGCCGAAGCCCGACGATAACAAAGGCATCAAGGGCGCCATCATGCAGATGCAGATGAAAAAAGCAGGCGCCGCCACGCCCAGCGCCAACCGCATCACCCTGCTGCGCGGCATCGATAGCAACGGCGTGGCGCAAACGCGCAGCGTGTTCCTGCAAGGACTGAATTCGCCATTTGGCATGGCCCTGGTCGGCAACGAGCTGTATGTCGCCAATGCCGATGCGCTGCTGCGTTTTCCCTACAAGGAAGGCCAGACGGCCATCACGGCGCCCGGCGTCAAAGTGATGGATTTGCCGGGCGGGCCCATCAATCACCACTGGACCAAGAACGTCATCGCCAGCCCAGATGGCAAGTTTTTATATGTTACCGTCGGCTCGAACAGCAACGTGGGCGAGAATGGCCTGTCGGCTGAAGATGGCCGCGCCGCCATCTGGCAATTCACGCGCGCGACGGGCAAGGCACGCGTGTATGCGACGGGTTTGCGCAACCCTGTCGGCCTGGCCTGGCAACCCCACAGCGGGGCACTCTGGACGGCCGTCAATGAGCGCGACGAGCTGGGCAACGACCTGGTGCCCGACTACATGACCTCCGTCAAGGACGGCGCCTTCTATGGCTGGCCCTACAGTTACTTCGGCCAGCACGTCGATGCGCGGGTCAAGCCGCCGCGCCCCGAACTGGTGGCCACCGCCATCGCGCCCGACTACGCGCTGGGTGCGCACACGGCCTCGCTGGGCCTGGCGTTTTATGACGGCGCCTTGCTGCCCGAACGCTACCGGGGTGGCGCCTTCGTCAGCCAGCATGGCTCGTGGAACCGCAAGCCTTTCAGCGGCTATAAAGTCATTTACGTGCCCTTCGCCAATGGCGTGCCCAGCGGGCCGCCACAGGACGTCGTCAGCGGCTTCCTCGACAGCAATGGCAAGGCGCAGGGACGCCCCGTCGGCGTGGCCGTCGACAAGGCGGGCGCGCTGCTGGTGGCGGACGACGTGGGCAATGTCATCTGGCGCGTGACGCCGGCGCCGTGAGCGGCCACACCTGCGTCACGCATGCGCCCCCTGTGTGGCGCAACGAACGGAAGGGCAAAGGAGGCTCGCGCATGATGGACGTTCGAACCACGCAAGGAGTACATCATGAAAAAAACAGGATCAGCCGTCTGGAGTGGCGGCCTTAAAGATGGCAAAGGGTTTATTTCCACCCAAAGCGGCGCGCTCGACAATGTGGCATACGGCTTCAACACGCGCTTCGAAGACGGTCCCGGCAGCAATCCGGAAGAATTGATCGGCGCAGCCCATGCCGCCTGCTTCACCATGGCCCTGTCCGGCCAGCTGGGCGAGGCGGGCCTGCGCGCCACGGCCCTGAAAACCACGGCCGACGTCAGCCTGGAAAAAATCGATGGCAGCTATGCCATCACGGCCGTGCACCTGACCCTGGTGGCCACCATTCCCGGCGCCACCGACGAAGCGTTCCAGGACGCGGCCCTGCGCGCCAAGCTCGGTTGCCCCGTATCGAAGTTGCTGGCCACGGAAATCACCCTGGACGCCCATCTGGAGTAATGCAGGCACGCCGTCCGCTGCTGTTCCATCACCGGGCGGCAGGGGCGGTCTCGGCAAGAAAGCCGTAAAACGCATAAAATCCTGCCATTCCCCTATCACCATCAAGGATTTACGATGCGTATTTTGCACACCATGTTACGGGTCGGCGACCTGCAGCGCTCCATCGATTTTTACACCAAGGTCCTGGGCATGAAATTGCTGCGCACCAGCGACAATCCGGAATACCAGTACACCCTGGCCTTCGTCGGCTATGGATCGAATCCCGACCACGCGGAACTGGAACTGACGTATAACTATGGCACCACCAGTTACGAGCTGGGCACGGCGTATGGCCACATCGCCATCTCGGCCGACGACATCGTCGCCGCTTGCAACGCGGCACGGGCAAATGGCGGCAACGTCACGCGCGAACCGGGTCCCGTCAAAGGCGGCAACACGGTCATCGCCTTCATCACCGATCCGGACGGCTACAAGATCGAATTGATCGAACGCAAGTTCGACGGCCAGGGCGGCGGCTTGTAGTGACTCAGTCTGGCTCGGCGGCCTGTGCAATGGCCGCGCGCAGCCAGGCGATGCCCGCATCGCCGTCCGTGCGGCGGTGCCGTATCGTTTCAAACGAAAACGGCGCGATGGCAAATGGCGCGGCATACAGCGCCAGCCCCTGCGCCACGCTTCCCTGCAAGGCGCGCTGCGCCACTGTCAGGATCAAGTCCGTCCCCCTCACGACCTCCGGTGCGACCGTCCAGTACGGCACACGCACGGCGATGCGCCGCGTCTGGCCCAACTGGGCCAAGGCCGCATCGACTTCGGCCGCCATGCCACCCTCGCTGGACGCTACCAGCACATGCGGGCGCGCCAGATAGGTTTCCAGGCTCAGCATTTCACCGGACGCCAGGCTGGCCGGATCGAGCGCGCACACGAATGTTTCCTCGAATAAGGTGTCACGGTGTAACTGCTCGGGCAATTGCGGGAACACGCCCAGCGCCAGATCGATCTCGCCATCCAGCATGCCAGCGATCACAGCTGGTCGGCTGGCATAGCTGATGGTCAGGTCGATGCCGGGCGCATCCACGCGTAGACGCCGCAACAAACGCGGCAAGATCAGCGCCGCGCCGTAATCCGACATGGCCAGGCGAAACACGCGCTGCGCCGTGGCCGCCTCGAAGACGGTGCCGCCGAGCACGGAGCGCACGCTTTGCAGGGCTTCGGCCAGCGGCCGCGCCAGCTCCAAAGCGCGCGCCGTGGGCTGGAAGCCGCCCTTGCCGCGCAGCAGCAGCGGATCGCCGAGCAGATGGCGCAAGCGGGCCAGCGCATGGCTGACGGCAGGCTGGCTCATGTGCAAGCGCTCGGCCGCGCGCGACAAGTGGCGCTCGCTGAGCAGCGCTTCCAGGATCACCAGCAAGTTCAAATCGACGGCCCGCAGATTATTCATTTGGTGCATAGTTTGCTGACAAAATACGAATTGGATTTAATGATGACAGCATAATACGATGACTCCATCAACTCAACGTGATGGAGTCGCACATGCATGGATGGATTACCGTATTTGCCCCGCTGGCCATGCTGGCCGGCGCCGTCGTCCCCTTCCAGGCCGGCGCGAATGCCGCGCTGGGCCGCAACCTGGGCCACCCGCTGTGGGCCACGCTCGCCTCGCTGGCCGTCAGCGCCGTGCTCGCCTCGCTGGTGATGCTGGTCTGGCGGGTGCCTGCGCCCGATGTCGGTCTCGCCATGCGTGGACCGAGCTGGTCCTGGCTGGGCGGCGCGGCCGGCGTGTTTTATATTACGGCCGCGCTGATGCTGGCGCCGCGCATGGGTTCCGGCCCCTTCATGGCGGCCGTCATCGGCGGACAGATGCTGGCCGCGCTGGCCATCGACCGCTACGGTTTGCTGGGCTTTGCCGTCAAGCATATTTCTCCGCTGCATTGGGCCGGTGCGGGGCTGGTGGTCGCTGGTGTGATCCTCACGCAAGTAGCCAACAGCCGCGCCGCGTGAAAATAGATCAGGACGAAAAAAAACCAGCGCCGTCGCCGGTGCTGGTTTTCATTTGAACCTGCAGAAAAAGATTATTTATCGAGCAAGGCATTCACTGGCATCAAATCCGTTTCCTTCAACGTGCCGGCCGCCGCCTTCAGGCGCAAGCCGTTCATGATAGTGTCGTAACGGGCTTTCGACAGGTCTTTTTGCGTCGAGAACAGTTGTTTCTGTGCATTCAAGACGTCGATATTGATGCGCACGCCCACTTGATAACCGAGCTGGTTCGACTCCAGGGCCGACTTGCTCGACACTTCCGCCGCTTCCAGCGCCTTGACTTGCGCCAGGCCGCTGTTGACGCCCAGGAACGCCTGGCGCGCGCCTTGCGATGCCGCGCGGCGTGCCGATTCCAGGTCGTTGCGGGCCTTGTTTTCCAGCGCGATCGATTCGCGCACCTTGCTGGTGACGGCAAAGCCGCTGAAGATCGGGATGCTCCACTGCACGCCGATGGCGTTGTTGTTATTGCCGCTGCCATTGCCGCCACCCGAGGTGTAGCTATGGCCCGTGTTGGCGATCAGGTCCAAGGTCGGATAGTGACCGGCGCGGTTGCGGCCGATGTCGCGCTTGGCCGATTCCACGTTGAACTGGGCCGTGACGACGCCGAAATTCTGCTCTTCCGCCGAGCTCACCCATGGTTCGACGGCGGCCGGTTCCGGCGCGCTGATGACCACGCCCGTGCGCATCGGCGCCAGCGACGTTGGCGCCTCGCCGATGATGGTTTGCAGGGCGCTGCGCTTGTTGGCCAGGTCATTGATGGCGGCAAATTCCTGCGCCACCACCAAATCGTACGCCGCTTGCGCTTCGTGCGTGTCGGTAATCGTTTGCGTGCCCACTTCGAAGTTGCGCTTGGCCGATGCCAGCTGCTCCGTCGTGGCCACTTTTTGCGCCTGCGTGGCGCCCAGGTTGTCCTGCGCGCTCAGCACGTCGAAATACGCCTGCGCCACGCGCGTGATCAGATCTTGCTGCACCTGTGCAAATTGCGCCTCGGCAATCGCTTGCGCCAGCTTGCTTTGCTGATAGGTTTCCCAACGGTCCCAGCGGAACAGCGGTTGCGCCAGGGTCAAGTTATAGCTGTTCGTGCGCACATTCACGGACGGCGAGGTGATCTTGTTGCCGCCATTGTTCTGGGCGATCTGCTCCTGATTGCCGCGCGTATTGCTGCCCGAAGCCGACACTTGCGGCAGCAAGCCTGCCAGCCCCTGCGGAACCCGCTCCATCCCGGCCGACAGGGCCGCGCGCGCGCTCGCATATTGCGCGTCATTGGCCAGCGCCTGCTGGTACACCTGGATGAGATCGGCCGCCTGCGCTTGCAGCGAGCATGTCATCGAGACAAAGGCGCTGGTCATCAGCACGGCGATAAGGGGTTTCCGCATTGCATTTCTCCGTTGGAGTCGTCAAAAGTTGATGGAATCAAAAATCTGCTACCGCTTGCCTTGCGCCCGCCGGATGAGCGGGGTACAGGCCTCCGCAGGCATGCAGGAAAACATGCCTGGGTGCATCTACTGAAAAAGTAACTTAGAACCTATCCCAGTAGGGAGCGTCTTCTGTTGGCAGTTCATCAGGAGCGCGGACAAGGCGTGAGGAGGACGCGTGGCGAGCCACGCAACGACGATCAACGCAGTCCCCGCTTCTGAGGGGCGCCAGCAGGAGATGTATTCATCTACTGGGATAGGCTCTTAGTATTTAGGCATTGCGCTGTCGACTTGCAGCGCCCAGGCATGCACGCCGCCCGTCAAATTACTGATCTTGCCAAAACCATTGCGCTCCAGGAAGGCCGCCACTTGCATGCTGCGCATGCCGTGATGGCAGATGCAGACGATCTCGGCGTCTTCATCGAGGTCATCGATGCGCGCAGGAATCGAGTTCATCTGCATCAGGGTGGCACCCTCGAGGTGGCACAGGTCGAACTCCCACTGTTCCCGCACGTCCAGCAGGAACGGACGCGGTCGGGAAGGGTCAGCCAGCCAGGCGGCCAACTGCGGTGCACTCAAATGCTCCATCGAATCGGTCGCCTCAGAACTGGAAATGCGACGGTGCAACGGCTTGCAGCGGCGTGACATTGGTTTCAAACAGCTTGCGCGTGTCGTAAGCCTTGTCCGAGCTGCGCGTGATCAGGTGCGCCGACATGATCGGCGCTTCGCCGATGATGGCCAGGATGCGGCCGCCGACTTTCACTTGTTGCAACAGCGCTTCCGGCAGCACGGCCAAGGCGCCGGACACCACGATCACGTCGTACGGCGCACCCTTGCTCCAGCCTTGGGCGCCGTCGCCCAGTTCCACGGTGACGTTCGTCACGCCGTTGGCGGCCAGGTTCTGCTCAGCCAGGGTTTTCAATTGGGGAACGATTTCCACGCTCGTCACATGGCGCGCCTTGTGCGCCAGCAACGCGGCCATGTAGCCGCTGCCGGTACCGATTTCCAGCACATTTTCATGCTTCTTGACGGCTACGTCTTGCAAAATGCGCGCTTCCAGCTTCGGCGTCAACATGCATTCGCCGCCGCCCAGTGGAATTTCGGTATCGACGAAGGCCAGGTTTTTATAGGCAGCCGGCACGAAATCTTCACGCTTGACCACGTTCAACAGCTCCAGCACGTCGATATCCAGTACGTCCCACGGACGGATTTGCTGTTCGATCATATTGAAGCGGGCTTGTTCGATATTCATCTTTGGACTCGGTAAGTGAAGTAATAATCCGCCATTTTATCGTTGAACTGGCTGAAAGCACATGTTAACCATAAAGGCGGGGAATGGAGGAAATTTGCGACGATCTGCAGATTTGGGGGGGCGAACCTTGGAAAAGGGGCAACTGAACGGTAGTAGCGAGCACGGCGGGTCAGCTTTTCTCGGGCGTCTCCGCCTGCAGGCTGCGCAAACTCATGTCGATAAACGCATCCATGTAGGCGATCGGATCGATATTCTTGACTTCGCACGGCAGGAAGGAATGCGTCCACATCATGAGCATGGTGACGGGCGCGCTGAGGATGGTGCTGACCAGCACGGGATCGACTTGGCGGAATTCGCCGCGCTGCATGCCCCGTTCCAGCAGACTGACGATCAGTCCATTGCCGCGCGTGACGACTTCTTCGTTGTAAAACTGCGCCAGTTCCGGGAAATTGTTTGCTTCGGCCAGCATCAGCTTGGTCAAACCGGCCAGCTTGGTGGCGCCGAATTCTTCCCACCACTGCATCATCACCTTGCGCAACAACTCGGCACTGCTGCTGTCCGACGCGGCCATGCTGTCTTCCGCCTCGCCGATCGATTGCACGATATTGTCGCGCACCACTGCCTTGAACAGCTCCTGTTTATTCTCGAAGTACAGGTACAAGGTGCCTTTCGACACGCCAGCCCGCTTGGCCACATCCTCCAGGCGCGTCGATGCGAAGCCCCGTTCGACAAACAGGTCGAGGGCGGCGGCGAGCAATTCCTGCGGGCGGGCATCCTTGCGCCGCTCCCAGCGGGGCTTGGTATCAATCGGGGCTTGCATGTATGTTTCCAAGTAACTTACTTTTGAGTCATTAATAGTAGTCCTGTCTACCGCCAAGGTCAAGCGCGGGGCACCGCCCGGCACGCCGAACACAGGCATTGTACCCTCCGTGCCGGCGCCGGGCCTTCGGCGCCGGGTGGACCAGAATACGTTTCAGCCCCCATTTTGCGCAGTTCATCGCATTTCCACTCAGCAAGCGTGTCGGATTTGCTACCTTGCCATCGACAGCACGGCAGCCGCGGCGCGGCAGCCGGCTTTTTCTTTTCCCAAACTAAAACAATCATAAAGGAAACACCATGCGTACCTTGCTGGCCCTGTGCTGTGCCGTTGCCCTTGGCGGTTGCGCCATCGTCATCAACCCCAACGATGGCGAAGTGCGCTACGCGGATTCAAACAGCAATGCCATCCAGGGCAACGAGCAAGTGAGCCGCGACGTGCGCCAGGTCAGTCACATCAATGTGCTCGACATCGACAGCATGAAACGCATCGACATCAAGATCGACGTGCGCGTCGGGCCGGCCACATCGCTGGTGATCGAAGCGGACAGCAATCTGCAGCCGCGCATCCATAGCGAAGTGAGCGGCAATACCCTGCGCATCTGGAGCGATACGAACATTCGCAGCAGCAATGGCATCCACGTCATCTATACGACGCCGCAATTGAAGAAGATCAACATTTCCGGCTCGGGCCGCCTGGTGGCCAGCGGTTTCAATGGCGAAGATTTCACCCTGGAACAACGCGGTTCGATGAAAAGCGAACTGTCGGGCACGGTGGGACGCTTCGACGTGGCCAACAATGGTTCCGGCAGCATCAACGCGGCGGCCCTCGCCAGCGGCAACACGGACGCGGTGCAGAACGGTTCCGGCAACATCCAGCTGGGCAACGTGCGCGGCGAACGCATCAACGTGGCCGTCAACGGCTCGGGCAGCATCAGCGCCAGCGGCGCCGTGCAACGCCTCGACGCCAACGTGAATGGCTCGGGCGATATCAACCTGGCCGCCCTGCGCAGCGACGTTGCCTATCTGGCGAGCAACGGTTCCGGCGACGTCGATGTCACCGTCCAGAACGAAGTCAACGCCCGCGCCAGCGGTTCCGGCCGCATCACCGTGCATGGCGATCCGGCCCGCCGCACCCTGTCGGGCAAGCGCGTCAGCATCGTGCGCTAAGCGGGCGCTGGCAACGCAAGGGAGCAGGCTTGCTATACTGTCGGCTCCTCACCCGCCCGCCTGAAATCCCATGTCACCATCCGCCACCCTGGCATGCCGTCCCTCGTGCGGCGCCTGCTGCACCGCACCGTCCATCACCAGCCCGATTCCCGGCATGCCGAATGGAAAACCTGCGGGCGTGCGCTGCGTGCAGCTGGCTGACGACAACCGTTGCAGGATTTTCGGCCAGCCGGAGCGGCCCGCGTTTTGCGGCGGCTTGCAGCCATCCGAGGACATGTGCGGCGACAGCCGGGAACACGCCATCCGCTGGCTGGACGAGCTTGAACGGCTGACGGCGCCCTGAGCGGCTAGACGCACAGGCCACCATAGGCTACGTTTTCACGCTATTCCGACCTGCATACGCGGCAAAAATAAACGGCTTTGCAGCATCAAGTTCGGCGATCGTGCTGATGCTGATCTCCAGGTTACCCGTACCCCAATGCCCGATGGCGGTCACGTCGCGCGCTTTTGGCAGGACGTGCAATACGGGCGCCGGGTCGATGTGCAAGTACAGCACGAGACAATTCTTCTTGTGTATCACCACCGTCGCAAAGTTCTTCAGCCGTTTGAAAGCCAAGTACAAGCGCAGTTCTTTACGCTCAACGTCATCCCCCAGCGACATCGTGTAATCCTCTAGCGAGGCCAGCAACTGACGCATGGACTCCGACAAACCTGCCAGTATTTCCACAAATGCCTTGTCTGGTCCGGTCGGCTTGTTCGTGCCCCCATTTGCGGGCACAGCCGCCATTGTTTCCAACCTGGCTAGCGCCGATGTCTGCCGCTTGGCGGGGCCTTTCTTTGTTGCCGGATCCATGCCGGCGCTTGCGGACTCAAGCAGCAGCAGGTCCTCTGCAAATCGGCGATAGCGAATAAGTTCGATCGTCCTGCCTATCTGCTGGATGGCATGGCTATCAAACTTGGTAAAATCAGCCGCAATGCAAATCACCCGCGGCGCGCTCCAATCGATGGCCTCCGATGCCAGCTTGCCCAGCTTGTCGAGGACCAGCAGTTTAAAGTCTGCCTGATGGTCCATCAGCCAGTCCAGGTAGTACAAACCTTGATTGATCACATTTTCACCAACCGACCGTTTGTACTCAAGAATGACCGGGCAATTGTTCTCATCCAATCCAAGGGAATCGATGCGGCCAGCATGCGTCTTGCCGGTCGAATACTCGCTCGCCAGAAAACGGATGCTCAGCAAAGTATCGAGGTTTGCCTCAATCAAGGTCTGCAATGGTTTTTCCAGGTCCGATGCGCTACCTTGCAGTTCCTGGGCTTGGCCATGGGCCAACTTGAAAAGTTTAATGTCGCTCATCCGTCTGTTTCCCTTATTCCTCGGTAAGCAAACACCAAGGTGCATCACGCTATCGGCGAAGAGCATAAACGTAAATTTATCTTTTTTGCAAATTCATTGCGACAGGGCTGCCGTGGGCGGTTCCTGCCTAAGCCTATCTCGAGCACGATGCCTGCATCAAGTAAACGTTGACGCATTTTGCACGTTTGCGTATATTCATGCACATTCCTGCACGTTTATAAGTTCAACATGTCCGCCACCCTGCTCCTCAAACAACGCCATGCGCTGATCCAGCAACAATTGCAGGCCGATGGTCGCGTGCTGGCGCTGGACCTGGCGCGCCAGCTCGACGTTTCCGAAGATACGATACGCCGCGACCTGCGCGAGATGGCGGCGGCCGGCCTGTGCCAGCGCGTGTATGGCGGCGCACTGCCGCTGGCGCCCGACGGCGGGACCTTGACGCAGCGCAAGCAGGAAGCGCCCGAACGCAAGGCGCGCCTGGCGCAGGCGGCCGTGTCCCTCGTACGCACAGGGCAGGTGCTGTTTCTTGATGCGGGCTCGACCAACCTGGCCATCGCCAGCGCCTTGCCACAATTGGCGCTCACTGTCATCACCAACGCGCCATCGATCGCCATGGTGCTGATGGAACGCCCGGAAATCGAACTGATCATGGCTGGCGGCAGGGTCGACCGCCGTGCCGGCGCCAGCCTGGGGCCGCAGGCGCTGCGCACCGTCGAACGCATGCATCCCGACCTGTGTTTCCTCGGCGCTTGCGGCGCCGATGCCGACGCGGGCGTGACGGCGTTCAACTACGACGAGGCCGAGTTCAAGCGCAGCATCGCAGGCGCCAGCAAGGCGGTCGTCGTGGCCGTCACCAGCGACAAGCTGGGCACGGCCGCGCCCTTCGGCGTGCTGGCCACGGGCTTGCTGCAGCACCTGGTGCTGGAAGCCGATGCCGATGCGGTCCATGTGGCCGCCTTTGAACGGCTGGGCGTGCAAGTGTTGCGCGCCCACGCCTGATTTTATCCACCCGACTCTTGAAAAGCTTCCCCATGCATCTCACCGGCACCCTGCAACAACGCGCCACGCGCCTGGTCTTTTTCGCCGCCGGCCTCGGCATGGCCGCCTGGGCCCCGCTGGTTCCCTACGCCAAGTCGCGCCTGGGCCTCGATGAAGCGACCCTCGGCATTTTGCTGCTGTGCCTGGGCGCCGGTTCGCTGTGCGCGATGCCGTTTACGGGCATGCTCACGGCACGCTTCGGCTGCCGCAAGGTCATCGTCGGCGCCGGCCTGCTGCTGACCGCCGTGCTGCCCGGCCTGGCGCTGGCAGCCACGCCGCTGCAGCTGGGTCTGGTGCTGCTGGTATTTGGCGCGGCCATGGGCACATTCGACGTGGCCATCAATATCCAGGCCGTGATCATCGAAAAGGCCAACGGCGGCGCCATGATGTCGGGCTTTCATGCCCTGTTCAGCGTGGGCGGCTTCGCCGGCGCGGCCTGCATGGCCCTGCTGCTGTGGCTGGGACTGACGCCGGCCTGGTCCTGCGTGGTGGTGATGTTGCTGCTGTGCGGCGTGCTGGGCGCGGCGCAAGGCCATCTGCTGCCGACGGCGTCCGCTTCCGGCGAAAAGACGCCGCTGTTCGTCATGCCGCATGGCGCCGTCATTTTCATCGGCTTGCTGTGCTTTATCGTCTTCCTGGCCGAAGGCGCCATCCTCGACTGGAGCGCCCTGTTCCTCACCACCACGCGCGGCGTGGAAGAAGCCAGGGGCGGCCTCGGTTACGCCGCCTTCGCCATCGCCATGACGGTGGGACGCTTCACGGGTGACAAGGTGGTCAGCCGCTTTGGCGGCAAGCGGGTGCTTACTTTTGGCGGCCTGTGCGCGGCGGCAGGCTTCTTCCTGGCCGTGCTGGCGCCGCATGCCAGCCTGGCCATGCTTGGGTTCGTGCTGATCGGCCTGGGCGCGGCGAACATCGTGCCCATCCTGTTTACGGCGGCGGGCCAGCAACATGCCATGCCGGCCAGCCTGGCGGTGGCGGCCATCACCACCATCGGCTATGCGGGCATCCTGGCCGGTCCGGCCGTGATCGGCTTCGTGGCGCACGCCACCAGCCTGAATATCGCCTTCGCCATGCTGGGCGCCGCCCTGCTGCTGGTGGCGGCCAGCGCGCGCCTGGTGGCGCCGGCAAAACAGGCTTCCTGACCCCTCCCCTTGCCTGGCTGGCAGCGGCAAAAAACCGCTGTCCGCCAGCGCCCAAATCGGCTAGCCGGGCCTCCGGCATGGTAAGCTTCGACCCCGCGCACTTTGCGGGCGCAGCACGCTCACCCCATCCTGTCACTTATACCCGTACTTATACCCGTACCTATACTCTTTTATACATCTATGGATCTCATTCTTGCGTTAAAAGCCATCATCATGGGGCTGGTCGAAGGTTTTACCGAATTCTTGCCGATTTCGTCCACGGGACATCTGATCCTGGCCGGCAGCCTGCTCGACTTTACCAAGGATGTCTCGAAAGAAGTCATGGATGTCTTCGAGATCGCCATCCAGGCCGGCGCCATCCTGGCCGTGTGCTGGGAATACCGCCAGCGCATCGGCAGCGTGCTGACCACCTTCGGCAGCGAAGCGAAGTCGCGCAAGTTCGTGCTCAACGTGGCCATCGCCTTCCTGCCGCTGGCCATCATCGGCCTGGCGATTGGCAAGATGATAAAGCATGCGCTGTTCAAGCCCGTGCCAGTGGCCATGGCCTTCATCATCGGCGGCATCGTGATTTTGCTGGTGGAGCGCCGCGCGCGCACCAATCCCGTCACCGTACGCGTCAACTCGGTCGATGAAATGACGCCGTTCGACGCCCTGAAAGTGGGCTGCGCGCAGGCGTTCGCGCTGATCCCCGGCACCAGCCGTTCCGGCTCGACCATCATCGGCGGCATGCTGCTGGGCCTGTCGCGCAAGACGGCCACCGAATTCTCGTTCTTCCTGGCCATCCCGACCCTGCTGGCGGCCACCGCCTATTCTCTGTACAAGGCGCGCGACATCCTGTCCGCCACCGACGTGCCGCTGTTCGGCCTGGGTACCGTGTCCGCCTTCATCTCCGCCTTCCTGTGCGTGCGCTGGCTGCTGCGCTATATCAGCTCGCACGACTTCACGTTTTTTGCCTGGTACCGCATTGTGTTCGGCTTGCTGGTGTTGGCCAGCGCCCACTACGGCTGGGTTGTTTGGGCAGAATAAGGCACTATGAATCAAGATCTTAACCAGCGCGCGCTGCACCTGCTGCAAACCGTTTTCGGCTACCCGGCCTTCCGCGGCCAGCAAGCCGACATCGTCGACCACGTCAGCCATGGCGGCGACGCGCTGGTGCTGATGCCCACGGGCGGCGGCAAGTCGCTGTGCTATCAGATTCCCGCGCTGCTGCGCGACGGTGTCGGCGTCGTCGTCTCGCCGCTGATCGCGCTGATGCAGGACCAGGTGGACGCTTTGGCCGAAGTCGGCGTGCGCGCCGCCTTCCTCAATTCCACGCAAACCTACGAAGAAGCGAGCCGCATCGAGCGCCTGGTGCGCACGGGCGGCATCGACGTCGTCTACGTGGCGCCCGAGCGCCTGATGACGCAGCGTTGCCTGGACCTGTTCCAGGCCTCGAAGATCTCCCTGTTCGCCATCGACGAAGCCCATTGCGTGGCCCAGTGGGGCCATGACTTCCGTCCCGAATACATCAAGCTGTCGGTGCTGCACGAGCAGTTCCCGGACGTGCCGCGCATCGCGCTCACGGCCACGGCCGACCCGCAAACGCGCGCCGAAATCGCCCTGCGTTTGCAGCTGGAAGACGCGCGCCAGTTCGTCTCGTCGTTCGACCGCCCGAACATCCGCTACCAGATCGTGGAAAAGGCGAATGGCCGCAAGCAGCTGCTCGACTTCATCAACACGGAACACGCAGGCGACTGCGGCATCGTCTACTGCCTGTCACGCAAAAAGGTCGAAGAGACGGCGGAATTTCTGAACCAGAGCGGCATCCGCGCCCTGCCGTATCACGCCGGCATGGAGTACGCCAAGCGCAGCGCCAACCAGGCGCGTTTCCTGCGCGAAGAAAACATCGTCATGGTGGCCACCATCGCCTTCGGCATGGGCATCGACAAGCCCGACGTGCGCTTCGTCGCGCATCTGGATCTGCCGAAAAGCATCGAGGGCTATTACCAGGAAACGGGGCGCGCGGGCCGCGACGGCATGGCCGCCAACGCCTGGATGGCGTACGGCTTGCAGGACGTGGTGCTGCAACGGCGCATGATCGACGAATCGGAAGCGGACGACACCTTCAAGCGCGTGCTGGGCGTCAAACTCGACGCCATGCTGGGCCTGTGCGAAACGCTCAGCTGCCGCCGCATGCGCTTGCTCGAATACTTCGGCGAACCGGCTTCGCCGTGCGGCAATTGCGACACCTGTCTGGTACCGCCCGTGTCGTTCGACGGCACGGTGCCCGTGCAAAAACTGCTGTCGGCCATCTACCGCGTCGACCAGCGCTTCGCCGGCGGCCACGTGATCGACGTGCTGCGCGGCGTGGAATCGGAACGCATCAAGACCTGGCACCACGATTCCTTGTCGGTGTTTGGCATCGGCTCGGACCTGGGCGAAGCGGAATGGAAATCGATCCTGCGCCAGGCCATCGCGCTGGGCCTCGTCTCGGTCGACCATGAACAATACAGTTCGCTGAAACTGACGGACGCCTCGCGTCCCGTGCTCAAGGGCGGCCAGAAGGTGCAGCTGCGCCAGTACCAGAAACCGGTGAAAACCAGCAAGCGCAGCACCAGCGTGGCGAAAGGCTATGTCGAGACGGATTTGTCCACCAGCGAACAGGCGATCTTCGACAAGCTGCGCTGGTGGCGCGTGGAGACGGCGCGCACGCACAATGTGCCCGCCTACGTGATTTTCGTCGACGCCACCCTGCGCGAAATCGCCAAGGCCAAGCCTACGTCGCTCGAGCAGATGCGCGGCGTGAGCGGCGTGGGCGAGAAAAAACTGGCCTCGTACGGCGACGAAATCGTCGCCATGATTCTGGAGATGATTTGATGGAAGCACTCTCGTCCGACCTGATTTATCAGGCCGTGAAAATCCTCGGCGCCCAGCCCGATGCCGACGACGCGGTGGAAGCGCAAGTCCGTGCCCTGGTGCAGGACGACCTCACCGTGCGCCGCCTGGCCGACGTGGTGCCGGAAGCGTTCGGCCTGGTGCTGGCGTCGCACCTTCCCGGCGCCGAAAACATGACCTTGCCCGACACGTTCTGCGCGCAGGACGAGGACGGCGAATGGGTGGAGTTCCCCCTGCGCCGCGAGCCGATCTTTGTCGTCGCCGCCGATATCGCCCAGCACACCTTCCACAACGGCCCGCGCGCGCTGATACAAAATCTGGCCGACCGCAGCTCCCTGCTGTCGGCCATCAACAAGGCCTTGAACGCGGGCGGCTCGCTCGATGGCACGACCCTGGGCCCGCCGTCCTTCTTCGGCCTGCCCGCCGCCCTGTACCAGCCGGCGGCATCGGCTGATACGCCCTGAGCACTGCACCTTGCGTTTGCCCTTGACAAGAGAACGGTCCCGCGATGGAAACCAAATGGCTGGAAGACTTCATCTCGCTCGCTGAAACGCATAATTTCAGCCGTTCCGCGGCCCTGCGCCACGTCACCCAGCCGGCCTTTTCGCGGCGCATCCAGTCGCTGGAAAACTGGCTTGGCATCGACCTGGTCGACCGCACCTCCTACCCCACGCGATTGACGCCGGCCGGCGCCGTGTTCTACGAGCAGGCGCTGGAAATGCTGGGACAGATCAACGGCGTGCGCGCGCTGTTGCGCGGCAAGCGGGCGGCCACGCAAACGAGCGTCGATTTCGCCGTGCCGCATACCCTGTCGCTGACCTTCATGCCGAAATGGCTGACGGCGCTGGAAGAAGGTTTTGCGCCGATCAACAGCCGCCTGATGGCCCTGAACGTGCACGACGCCGTGCTGCAGCTGGTCGACGGCGGCTGCGACCTGCTGCTGTGCTATCACCACCCGCGCCAGCCGGTGCAGCTCGATCCGGGCCGCTACGACATGCTGGTGATGGGCCGCGAAACCCTGCGCGCGTATGCGCGCTGCGGCCAGGACAAGGTGCCGGACTTCGTCCTGCCCGGCAGCGCCAAGGAGCCGCTGCCCTTCCTTTCCTACACCAGCAACGCCTATCTGGGACGCATGGTGGAATTGCTGCTGGCCGACGCCAAAGCGCCCCTGTTCCTGGAAACCTGCTACGAAACGGACATGGCAGAAGGCCTCAAAATGATGGCGCTGGAAGGGCGCGGCATCGCCTTCCTGCCCGAATCGGCCGTCATGCGCGACGTCAAGTACAAGCACCTGGCGCGTGCCGACGGCGGCGCGCCAGGCTGGGAAATCGAGCTGGAAATCCGTTTATATCGCGAGCGCCCGTCCAGCCTGCGGCCAGGCAAACAGATCGTCGAAAGCCTGTGGCAATACCTGGTGCAGTCGCAGGAAAGCGCCGCGCGCAGCGGGAAAAAACGCCGGCGCGCAACCGTCACTGCAACTCCCTCCTGATCTCCTAACTATGCAATAAATGCATAACCGGATGCGCACAAAGCATTGGCCGGGGCATGAGGCTATCGCCTACGATGCGGTTCCGCTGCGCGCAGCTGCATCTCGGCTGTGCCTCTAACGTATTCGTATTGTCAGGAGCTTATCAAGCATGACCAGCAAGCACGCACTTCCTTCCTACCTCAATCCTGAAGACCTGGGCCCATGGGGCGTCTACCTCGAGCAGATCGACCGCGTTACGCCATACCTGGGCAACCTGTCGCGCTGGGTGGAAACGCTGAAGCGTCCAAAGCGCATCCTGACGGTCGACGTGCCTATCGAGCGCGATGACGGCACCATTGCCCACTACGAAGGCTACCGCGTGCAGCACAATCTGTCGCGCGGCCCGGGCAAGGGCGGCGTGCGCTTCCACCAGGACGTGACGTTGTCGGAAGTGATGGCCCTGTCGGCCTGGATGACGGTCAAGAATGCAGCGGTCAACGTGCCATACGGCGGCGCCAAAGGCGGTATCCGTGTCGATCCGAAGACCCTGTCGCGCAACGAACTGCAACGCCTGACCCGCCGCTACACGAGCGAGATCAGCATGATCATCGGACCGAACAAGGATATCCCGGCGCCGGACGTCAACACGAATGAGCAAGTCATGGCGTGGATGATGGACAGCTACGCCATGATCGGCGGCAATATGTCGACCGGCGTGGTGACCGGCAAGCCAATCTCGCTGGGCGGCAGCCTGGGTCGTCGCGACGCGACGGGCCGCGGCGTGTTCGTCGTCGGTTGCGATGCGGCCGCCAAGGTCGGCATGTCGCTCGAAGGCGCGAAAGTCATCGTGCAAGGTTTCGGTAACGTGGGCGGCGTCGCTGCACGCATGTTCGCTGAAGCCGGCTCGAAAGTGGTCGCGGTACAAGACCACAAGACCACCGTCGTCCATTCCGGCGGCTTGAACATCCCGCAATTGCTGGCACACGTGGCCGAAGTGGGCAGCGTCGAAGGCTTCCCGGGCGCCGAGGCATTCGTGCCGCGCGAAGATTTCTGGGGCATCGATTGCGACATCCTGATCCCGGCCGCGCTGGAACAGCAGATCACGGCCGAACGCGCACAAGTCATCCGCGCCAAGATCATCCTGGAAGGCGCCAATGGCCCGACCCTGCCGGCAGCGGACGACATCCTGACCGACCGCGGCGTATTGATCGTGCCGGACGTGCTGGCCAACGCCGGCGGCGTGACCGTCAGCTACTTCGAGTGGGCGCAGAACTTCTCGAGCTTCTTCTGGACGGAAGAAGAAATCAACAGCCGCCTGACCCGCATCATGCGCGAAGCGTTCGATTCGGTATGGCAAGTGTCGCAAGAGAAGAAAGTGTCGATGCGTACCGCCACCTTCATCCTGGCGTGCACGCGCGTGCTGCAGGCTCGCGAAGTACGCGGTCTCTACCCATAATGGCTATGGTCGCCTGAGAAAAAGCCCAGGGCGTGCTTGTTGCGCCCTAGGCTTTTCCCAGACATAACCGCCCCCATATCCGTGCATTGTTGCTCAACAATGCCCTGTTGCAGGCACCATCGGCTGATTCCAGCACAATAAACCATCGGCGCCTTTCGCCCGTGGTCCTGGGGCACTCTCATTCTCGCTGTGAGCTGCGCAAGGCAAGCTTTACGCTGACGTCATGCATCTCGCCAGTTTCCCATTTTTTCCTCATCCATACGATACCGTGCGGCGACCATCAGTCAAAGCAAGGCTGCCCCTGCGCACGCCACCAGTCGTTTATACTCAGCACCTCACGCCACTTTCACACAGGCTCGATATTACGAATCAATCTAATGCCGCCCTTGAAATTTGAGCCTGCCGTTAGACTAACGATACGGGTCAACAAAGCCGCATAAGTAACGCTAGCCAAAATGAAAAAAAAAGAATAATAATGAGATATCTGAAAATTCGCCATATAACTACAGAGTTCCATCAGGAGCCATAACTGGGTTGATCAAGAATGCAACAAATAGGATAGCAATATGATTTTAGTGACCGGTGGAGCCGGCTTCATCGGTTCCAATTTTGTAAACGACTGGCTGGCGCTCAACGATGAGTTCATCGTCAACTTTGACAAACTGACTTACGCTGGCAATCTCAGCAATCTGGCCAGCCTTGAACACGATCCCCGGCATCTCTTTGTGCGCGGCGATATCCTTGATACAGCTCACTTAACATGCTTGCTGGCAGAGCATCAGCCACGCGCCATCGTGCACTTTGCCGCTGAAAGTCATGTTGATCGCTCGATCCATAACCCTGGCGAATTCATTTCGACTAACGTCAACGGCACCTTCAGCCTGCTGGAAGCCGCACGCGCCTATTGGTCGGGTCTCACGGGCGATGCCAAAGAGGACTTCCGTTTCCTGCATATCTCAACTGATGAGGTATACGGCAGCTTGCAGCCGCAGGATCCGCCCTTTACCGAAACGACGCCCTACGCGCCAAATAGTCCATATTCGGCGTCAAAAGCTGCATCTGACCATCTGGTACGAGCCTATTTTCATACCTATGCCATGCCCGTGCTGACCACGAATTGTTCAAACAATTATGGTCCCTTCCACTTTCCGGAAAAACTGATTCCCCTGATCATCAGCAATGCCCGTGCCGGCAAAGCCCTGCCTATTTATGGTGATGGCCTGCAAGTACGCGATTGGCTGTATGTAGGCGACCACTGCTCGGCCATCCGTCGCGTGCTGGCGGCGGGCAAGCCAGGTGAGGTATATAACGTCGGAGGATGGAATGAAATGACCAATCTGGAAGTCGTGCATACCTTGTGCGATATCCTTGACGCCCTCGATCCCAAGGCCATCGGCAGCTATCGGGAACAAATCATCTATGTGCCGGATCGCCCCGGCCATGATCGCCGCTACGCCATCGATGCACACAAGATCGAACGCGAGCTGGGCTGGAAACCAACCGAAACATTCGACACCGGCATCCACAAGACCGTCCGTTGGTATCTAGACAATCAGACCTGGGTACGCGATATCCAGTCTGGCGACTACCTGACTTGGCTACAAAAAAACTACGTGGAACGCAATGTCCCAAGGAAATAATAGCATGACCTCCCCGCTTGAACGCAAAGGCATCATCCTCGCCGGTGGCTCAGGTACCCGCCTGTACCCTGTGACCATGTCGATATCGAAGCAGTTGCTGCCGGTATATGACAAGCCGATGATTTACTATCCACTGACCACTCTGATGCTGGCGGGCATACGCGACATTCTGATCATTTCTACCCCTCAAGATACGCCACGTTTTGTGGAGTTACTGGGTGATGGCAGCCAATGGGGCATCGAATTGAGCTATGCCGTGCAAGCTACGCCGGATGGCTTGGCGCAGGCATTCATCATCGGCCGCGCATTTCTCGGTGACGCCCCGTCAGCGCTAATTCTCGGAGATAACATCTATTACGGCAATAACTTTGAAGCACAATTACACCTTGCTTCGACGCGCACCAACGGCTCGACCGTGTTTGCCTACCATGTGCAATCGCCGGAGCGCTACGGCGTGGTCGAGTTCGATGCCCAAAGGCGCGCCGTCAGCATCGAGGAAAAGCCTCTCAGCCCAAAATCAAACTATGCCGTAACCGGCTTGTATTTCTACGATAATCAAGTGTGCGATATCGCCGCTGGAATCGCGCCCTCCGCGCGTGGCGAGCTCGAGATTACCGACGTCAATCGTATTTACCTTGAACGCAATCAATTGAATGTTGAAATAATGTGCCGCGGCATGGCCTGGCTCGATACCGGCACGCATGATTCCTTGCTGGAAGCAGGGCAATTTATCTCGACCATCGAAAAGCGCCAAGGCTTGAAAGTGGCATGCCCGGAAGAAATCGCCTATCGCAAAGGTTATATCGATGCGGCAAAGCTGGAAAACCTGGCGCAGCCCTTGAAGAAGAATACCTATGGACAATACCTGCTGCGCTTGCTCGACGACACCGTATTCTAACGTGTCATTTTCCCTCTTTAAGTAAAACACCACCATGAAAATCTTGGCCACCAACATACCGGAAGTGCTGATTATCGAACCCACAGTGTTCGGTGATGAGCGTGGATTTTTCTATGAAAGTTACAACCAGAAACGCTTTACGGAGCTGACCGGCATTCACCGTACCTTTGTCCAGGATAACCACTCCAAATCCGGCAAAGGCGTCCTCCGCGGCTTGCATTACCAGATCCAGCAATCGCAAGGCAAGCTGGTACATTGCACTGCGGGGACGGTATTCGATGTCAGTGTCGATTTACGCAAAAGTTCACCCACCTTCGGTCAGTGGGTCGGTGTCGAGTTATCGGCTGCCAACAAGCGTCAGGTATGGATACCAGAAGGCTTTGCCCACGGCTATCTGGTTACCAGCGACAGCGCCGAATTCCAATACAAGACGACGGGCTACTGGGCTCCCGAATTTGAACGCAGCATCCTTTGGAGCGATCCTCAGATCGGCATTGACTGGCCGCTAGATGGCGAACCTATGCTGTCGAACAAAGACAGACTTGGGTCATTGCTGGCCAACGCCGATGTCTTTATTTGAATGCAGCCTGCAAGACTGTATCTGTTGTCATCTTTCAATGAGAACATAGCATGAACCGCATCTTAATTTCCGGAAAAACCGGCCAGATCGGCTATGAACTTGAACGTAGTTTGCAAGGTTTGGGGGAAATCTTCGCGCTGGACCGCAAGCAAATGGATCTGGCCGATCTGGACCAGGTGCGCGATGTGATTCGCCGCGTCAAGCCGACCCTGATCGTCAACCCGGCCGCATACACTGCCGTAGACCAGGCCGAAAGTGAGCCGGCAATTGCGCTGCGCATCAATGGCGAAGCCCCGGCCGTGATGGCAGAGGAAGCTGGCAAGCTGGGAGCGGCGCTCATACATTACAGCACCGACTATGTATTCGATGGGTCAAAAAAAGAGCCATACGAGGAAACCGACCTGCCGTGCCCGATCAACGTTTATGGCAGCAGCAAATTAGCCGGCGAAACAGCGATCCAGGCAGCAGGTATTCCTTACCTGATCCTGCGCACCAGCTGGGTCTACAGCACGCATGGCAAAAACTTCCTGTTGACCATGCGCCGCTTGGCACAGGAGCGCGAGGAACTGGCCATCGTATCGGACCAATATGGCGCGCCGACCTGGAGCCGCACGGTCGCCGATACCACTGCTCACATCCTGTCCCAGTACTTGGCTGCGGCAGATCCGCAAAGATGGTGGCATGAACACTCGGGGCTGTATCATCTGACGGCGCAAGGCCAAACCACTTGGTTTGGCCTTGCCGACGCGATCATGGCACACCCGTCGATTACGAAAAAGCCCCGTTTGCGGGCGATACTGGCACGAGACTACCCCATGCCGGCACAACGTCCCGCCAATTCGCGGCTGTCGTCACAACGCCTGCTCGACACGTTCTGCGGCTTGCCGCAGTGGCAAGACGCCTTACTGCTGTGTCAAGACTCAATGCTGGACTGAAAATGCCGCGATCATTGCTATTCCTTTTGCCTCAACACCGGCAACCGAAGTCGCGAAACCGCCTCTAGCCTCAGGCCGCGTAGCCTTGCGGATTCTGGTGCTGCCAGCGCCAGTGGTCGCGGCACATGTCGTCGATGTTTTTTTGCGCTTGCCAGCCCAGCAACTCCTTTGCCTTGTCGGCCGAGGCGTAGCAGCTGGCGATGTCGCCGGGGCGGCGCGGCACGATGTCGTAGGGAACCTTGCGGCCGCTGGCGGCCTCGAAGGCGCGCACGGTATCGAGCACGCTGTAACCGTGGCCCGTGCCCAGATTGACGGTAAAGCCGCCATCGGTGGAGAACAGGCGGTTCAGCGCGGCCACGTGACCCAGTGCCAGGTCGACCACGTGGATGTAATCGCGCACGCCCGTACCATCCGGCGTGTCGTAGTCGTTACCGAACACGGCCAGGCGTTCGCGGCGGCCCACGGCCACCTGGGCGATGAAAGGCATCAAGTTGTTCGGGATGCCGGCGGGATCTTCGCCGATCAGGCCGCTGGCATGCGCACCGACCGGATTAAAGTAGCGTAACACGCCCACTTGCCATTGAGGATCGGCATGCACGAGATCGGCCAGGATCTGCTCGACCATCAGCTTCGAACGGCCGTATGGATTGGTCACGGACAGGCGCGACGTTTCCAGGATCGGCAAGGCTTCCGGATCGCCATACACGGTTGCAGACGAGCTGAAGACAAAATGCTTCACGTTCGCCGCCGCCAGCACTTCCAGCAAGGCCACGGTGCCTGTCACATTGTTGTCCATGTACATCAGCGGCTGGGCCACGGATTCGCCCACGGCTTTCAAGCCCGCGAAATGGATCACCGCATCGATGGCGTGCTCGCGCAGGACGGCGGCCATGGCCGTGCGATCGCGTACGTCAGCCTCGTAGAAAGGCACGCTTTTGCCGGAGATGCGCTCCACGCGCACCATCGCTTCGCGCGCGCTATTGCACAAATTATCCACCGCGACGACATCAAAGCCGGCAGCGAGCAATTCGACACAGGTATGCGAACCGATGAAACCGGATGCGCCGGTCACGAGTATTTTCTTGTTCATATAATCAATCAATGCAAAAAATATAAGATTACCCGAATTAGCCCCTCATTGCCAGGCGAGCACACGCTTGAACACGAGTCAAATGGCAGTCAGGACGGCACCACAACAACATAGTGGCAGGCTACTCTTGTGTGCAATCGATGCAAGTGGAGCCGCCGGCCCAGTAGAACGCTTATTTCTTAATGAACACAAGATCCCACACGCCATGGCCCAGCTTCAAGCCGCGGTTTTCAAATTTGGTCAGGGGACGGTAGGCCGGCTGCGGCGCATAACCGTCGGCGCTATTGCGCAGCTGCGGCTCGGCGCCCAGCACTTCCAGCATTTGTACCGCGTAATCTTCCCAATCAGTGGCGCAATGCAGATAGCCGCCCGGCGCCAGGCGATCGGTCAATTGCTTGACGAACGGCGACTGAATCAGGCGGCGCTTGTTGTGGCGCGCCTTGTGCCATGGATCGGGGAAGAAAACGTGGATACCGGCCAGCGAATTGGCTGGAATCATGTGCGTGAGAACTTCCACTGCATCGTGCTGCAGCAGGCGCAGATTCGTCAGCGACTCTTCGCCGATCAGCTTCAACAGGCTGCCCACACCGGGCGTATGTACTTCGACGCCGATGAAATCCTTCTCCGGCATGGCTTGGGCGATATGCGCCGTCGTCGCCCCCATGCCAAAACCGATTTCCAGGATCACTGGGGCCTTGCGTCCAAACACCTGCTCGAAGTCCATGGACTCCTTGGCGAAAGGCAACAGGAACTGCGGCCCCAAGGTCTCAAGCGCGCGCGCCTGCGCGACAGACAACCGTCCCGCGCGGGTCACGAAACTGCGGATGCGGTGTTCGGTCGGATCGTACATCATCGGCCGCGCCGGGCCGTTTGCTGGGGTATCAGAAGACATGGGAATGGAGAAATAAGTAGCCGCGCCGCACCAAGCCAGGCGCCAGCGAAAAATGGAGCGGGTGAAGGGAATCGAACCCTCGTCGTAAGCTTGGGAAGCTTCTGCTCTACCATTGAGCTACACCCGCGAAGCCTGCATTTTACGCGGGATGGCAAGCACTTGGCAAACGCTCACCCGTCAATCGGCGGCGGCAAGAACCTGCCGCCGCATGCTGGAAATCGCACGCAAAGCCATTCCAAACAAAGAATCTGTTAACTTAGAACAACACAACAAGAATAAAATCCAAAAAATGCTTTAACATAGAATCATATTACTGTCGATTTTCATGCAAATTTCTTGTGTGCAAAGACTAATACCGGAAATATTGCTACAATCGCGTACCAGTTTTGCAAGACTTAATGTTTTTCCCCCTGTTCAACTCAAAAGGATATCCCATGAAAAAAATTCTGATCGCCTCGGCAATCCTGTGCTTCGCTTCCGCACAAGCAATGGCTCAATCCGCACCAGCTCCTGCACCAGTAGCAGCTGCACCAGCAGCTGGCGCCGCTGCCGGCACCACCGTTGCCGGCCTGAGCGTCAGCACAATGATCGCAATCGGCGCAGCAGTTGCCGTTGTGGCCGGTGCAGCAAGCTCGGATTCGACCACCACGCATCACGCAACCGCTACCCATCATTAATATCCTGGCTGCGTAGGCAGCGATACGTAGGCTCAATCCTGACTTGTTCATCAAGTCAAGGACAGGTCTGCCGCGTCGAAAGATGACACTGTCCAACGATGGTGTAACTTTCACAATAAAAGCCCTTTCTTATCTCATTGGAAACGGGCTTTTATTTTTTTGAGCGGATTTGACGGATTTGAAAATGTGGGCTAGCCCCCTCTTCCATCATCCGATACTGCGTGCCCGGCTTAGCGGCATCAGCCATAAACCACCTCACACCTCTTCCAGCCCAGCATGGTAGCCGCCCAAGTTCAATGAAGAACCAGCCCTTTCTTAAACGTATGGGATTTGCCTTGCAAGGCATTGCCACAGCATTTCGTATGGAGTCGAGTTTTCGCCTGCAATGCATTGCCTCTCTGGTAGTGCTAATCATCTTGATATGGAGCAAACCAGCCATGATGTGGTGGGCACTGCTGCTACTCAATTGTGGCATGGTACTAGCGGCAGAACTATTCAACACTGCACTAGAGCACCTGATCGATCACCTGCATCCAACGTTGCATCCCAGCATAAAGGTTGCCAAAGATTGCGCCGCGGGATCTGTACTCATCCTCAGTTTCGGTGCAACATGCGTATTTGTTGCTTTTTTGGTAGAAAATCTTTCGAATTAAGCGAAAAGATGCTCTGAACAAATTAAAATAGACAATCTACCGAATTGAGAAGAATTAGCAATAAAGAAAATTATAAAGAGACAACTGAATCATGATGCATTGATTGAAAATTGTTTTCAATAAAATTCCCGCAAGGAAACAATTTTTAACTTAATTACAATTTATAAAACAATGACAGCTACCACACGACCTGTTCCGCTGCCATGAAATATGGCAGTAAAAGATACAAGGTTTGAGATCGAGCGCCATTTTGATA
>NZ_LNCE01000007.1:0-46202 GCF_001445815.1 Janthinobacterium sp. Ant5-2-1
CCGAGGTGGGCGTGTTGACGGTGACGGACGAGCCGCTCTTGCCGGTGGCGTTCAAGCCGCCGACGACCACGTTGCCTTGCGCCAGCGCATACGTTTCATTGTCGGCCGCGCGCAGTTGCGTCAGCAGCAAGGTGCCGCCGCGCAAGCTTTTCGCATCGCCCAGCGACGAGACGGTGACGTCGATGGCCTGGCCACGGCGGTATCCTGGTGGAAATACGGCGCTGACCATGACGGTGGCGACGTTCTTGCTTTTCGCTTCGGCGCCGTCCGGCATCTTCACGCCGAACTGCTTGAGCATGTTGACCACGGACTGGCTGGAAAACTTTACCTGCGTGGTGTCGCCGCTGCCGTTCAGGCCCACGACGAGGCCATAGCCGACCAGAGGGTTGTCGCGCACGCCCTCGATGCTGACCAGGTTGCGCAACACTTGCGCGGCGCTGGCGGGCAGGGCAAAGCCGGAGAGCACGGCCAGCATGGCTGCCAGGGGCAGGGCGGAACGAAATTTCATGAGGTCACCTTAAAACGGCATCCATGGGCCGACGAAGAAGCGCGTCAGCCAGCCTGGTGTATTGGCTTCGGCCAGGGTGCCCTGGCCGGAATAGGCGATCTGTGCATTGGCGATGCGCAAGGACGAGACCTGGTTGTTCGAATCGATGTCGGCCGCGCGCAGGTAGCCGCGCAGGCGCACGAATTCCTCGCCCTGGTTCAGGGTCAGCGTTTTTTCGCCCTGCACGCGCAGCAAGCCGTTCGGCAGCACTTCCTGCACGATCACGGTGATGGCGCCGGACAGCGCATTTTGCTGCGTGCTGGTCGAGTCGCCGGCGAAGTTGCGGTCGGCCGACAGGTCGATGCCGGTCTTGGGGAAGGTCTTGCCGAGGATGTTGGCCGCATTCACGCCGACGGACGAGCCCTTGTTAAACGAGGTGCCGGCCTTCTTGCTGGCCTGCGTGGTTTCCTGCAGGGCCACCGTGACGACGTCGCCGACGCGGAAGGCGCGGCTGTCCGAGATCAGGTCCAGGCCCGCGTCGGGATTGAAAACGCCGCCGCCCACGCCGCCGCGCGCAGCGCTGCGCGGCGCCACGGGCAGCGGCGTATCGGAAAAGCTGGGCGCCACCGGCACGGCCGGATGGCTGGCGCAACCGGCCATCAACACCAGCAGCATGGCTGCCGTGGCTTTCATGGCGACCGTCATCAGCGTGCCGCTTGCGCCAGGTATTGCAGCATATTGTCGGCGGCCGACAGCACCTTGGTGTTCATTTCGTAGGTGCGCTGGGCAGCGATCATGTCGACCATCTCTTCGACCACCTGAACGTTTGAGCCTTCCAGCGCAAACTGTTTCAGCTTGCCCAGGGCGCCTTCGCCGGGACGGCCTTCCGTCGGCGTGCCGCTCGATGCCGTTTCCTGGAACAGGTTTTCACCGAGTGCCAGCAAGCCCGTCGGGTTGATGAAGCTGGACAGGTTCAGCTGGCCCAGCTGGGTGCCGTTGACATTGCCCGGCACGGTGGCCGTGACCATGCCGTTTTCGCCGATGGTGATCGCCGTGGCATTGTTCGGCACGGTGATCTGCGGCACCAGCGGCAAGCCCTGGGCGTTGACCATCACGCCGTTTTCATTGATGCCCAGCTGGCCGGCGCGCGTGTAGGCCGCTTCGCCGTTCGGGCGCAGCACTTGCAAGAAGCCGTTGCCGGTGATGGCGACGTCGAATTCGCGGCTCGTCGTTTGCAGGCTGCCGGTGGTAAATACCTTTTGCGTGCCCACCATGTGGGTGCCGTTACCCAGCTGTACGCCCGATGGCGAGAGGGTATTGTCGGCGCGCTGCGTGCCCGGCTGCTGCTCGACCTGGTAAAACAGGTCTTCGAAGACGACGCGGTCGCGCTTGAAGCCAACGGTATTGACGTTGGCCAGGTTATTTGCGATGGCTTGCAGTTTGGCATCTTGTGCCTGCACGCCGGTCTTGCTGATCCACATTGCTGGATTCATGGTTTGCTCCTGGTAATTGGTTGGCGTTGGGCTTAGGCGCCCAGCAGGCGGTTGCCGGACTCAGTCATCGCGTCGCTGGCCTTGAAAATTTTCATCTGCATTTCGAAACTGCGGTTCAGGCTCATGGTGGCGACCATTTCCTCGACAGCCGAGACGTTGCTGCCTTCCAGGTGGCGGTCGCGCAGGCGCACCGCCGGGTCGGCCTGCAAGTCTTCGCCGCTACGCGCAACAATCAGACCTGCCTCGTTCTTCGTCAGCTCGCCCGCTTCCGCGTTGACCAGCTTGAGCTTGTCGACGGTCTGCATTTGCGCCGTCCCCGGCACCTGGATGGAAATCGTGCCATCGGCGCCGATCGACAGGCTGGTGTGCTCGGGAATCGTGATGGGGCCGCCTTCGCCCAGCACGGGCCGGCCGTTGATGGTCAGCGCGCCCGTTTCATCAAGGTCCATGGCGCCGGCGCGCGTGTAGGCTTCGCCGTTTTGCCATTGCACCGCGAGAAAGCCGGGGCCCGTGACTGCCACGTCGAGTTCGCGTCCCGTTTCCTTGATGGCGCCCGTGCGCGTGCCGACGGCGCTCGACTGCGTTTGCGTCATGTGGCGGTCGTCGTAGCCATAGCCGTTTTGCAGCGGCTGGGCAGTGGACACTTCCAGGTTGGCGCGGAAGCCGCCCGTCTCGATATTGGCCAGGTTGTTGGCGTGTACCTGCTGTGCCCGCAGGGCACGGTCGGCCCCGCTCATGGCGGTATAAATCAGCGCATCCATTGCTCTTTACCTTTGCGTTTCGTGGATTACAGCGCTTGCATCAGCGATTGCAGCATGGCGTTCTCGGTCGAGATGACCTTTGAGTTGGCCTGGTAGTTACGCTGCGACGTCATCAGGCCCACCAGTTCGGAGGTGATGTCGACGTTCGACTGTTCCAGCGAGCTCGTCACCAGTTTGCCGGTCATGCCGACGCCAGGGCGGTCATACATGGGGGTGCCGGAAGTGGTCGAGGTGACCCAGCTGGTATCGTTGACGGCAGTCAGCGCGCCTTCGTCGGGGAAGGTGGCCAGGGCGATCACGCCGATGCTCTGCTTTTGGCCGTTCGTGTATTTCGCCACGACGGAACCGTCCTCGGCCAGTTCCACGCCCATGTAGGTGCCCGAGGCATAGCCGTCGGCGCGGTCGGTCGAGGTCGTCGCTTCGCCGGCGAACTGGGTGGTGCCCGTGTAGTCGATGGCGACGGACAGCGGCGCCGCGCCAGCTGGCGTCGGCAGCACTGGCGCGGCGGACGTGCCGGTCACCAGCTTGCCCGACGTGTCGAACGTCATGCTCGTCACCGGCGTCACATCGGCGTTGTCGAAGGTGTAGTGGACGTCCACGCCCGTCGCCGTCTTGACGAAGTACTGGCCCAGCGAGTGCTTGGCGCCCAGCGAATCGTAGACGATCGAGGACTTGCCGCTGTTGTAGCTCAGTTCATTGGTCTTGCTGAAGGGCACGGCCTTGATGGTCCATTCGGACGACATGTTGGCGGCATACGCGAGCTTGGTCGTCGCCACGGCGGGAATCTGGCCCGTCGGAATCTGCATGTCGCCCATGGTGCCCAGGGTGGTGCTGCCCTTGATTGCGGCATAGCCTTGCACCATCTTGCCGTTCGAATCGACCAGGTAGCCGCTGTTGCTGGCCGAGAAAATGCCGACCCGGCTGTAGCTCATGGTGTTTTGCGCATCGCGCGACACGAAGTAGCCGCGGCCGTCGATGGCCGCGTCGAGCGCGCGGCCCGTGTTCAGTACGCCGCCATTGAGCGACATGCTTTGCGTCAGCGAGCCGATTTCCGTGCCCGTCGCGCGCGAACCGGCGTACATGGCGGAAAAGTTGGCGCGGCTGCTCTTGAAGCCGTAGGTGCTGGCATTGGCGATATTGTTACTGGTGCTGTTCAGCTGCTGGTTGATGGACTGGATACCGGACAGGGCGATGTCGAAACTCATGTTGACTTCCTTTAGTGAAGGACGAGATTAGTGTGCTGGAAACGAAGGGAAGGGCGGATCAGGCCGTCTTGCCGTTAAAACCGGTGATCGCGCCAGGGTTGACTTCGCCCAGGTTCGACACGCTCAGGATCATGCTGCCGCCGGACGACAGGCGCACGCTGTTGAGCTTGCCCGCGATGTCGACCGTCGGTTTTTCGGCGCCGCTGGTGCTGACCTTCATGCTGTAGGTACCGGCAGGCAAGCCCAGGGCCACTGGATCGATGGTGAACGGCACGGTGCCGGCACCTTGGGCGCCCAGCTCGATCTTGTATTCCTTGTCGTCCAGGCCTTTCAGGGTCACCGTGGTCTTGGTGGTGCTGGCCGCCAGCGCGATGCTGCCGCCGACCTTGCTCTTGTCGAGCTGCACTGTTTCGCTGTTGACCATCACTTCGGAACCCACTTGCGCGCCCAGGGCCAGCACCTGCATCGATTGCAGCACGCTGGCATTGGCGCTGGTCAGCGACGCCAGGTTCTGCATCGCTTCCGTCTGCGCCTGCTGCGTCAATTGATTGACGAACTGGCTCGGGTCGGTCGGCGCGAGGGGATCCTGGTTCTTGATCTGGGCGACCAGCAATTTGGTGAACATGTCCTGGGTGGCATTGCCTTGCGACTTCACGGCATTGTTGCTGCTGCCGCTGCCGCTGGTGTTATTTGTAAAGAGATTGGTTTCCATGGATTATGCTTCACCTAATTTGAGGAGCGATTGCTGCATCGACTTGATGCGGCCCAGAACTTCGACATTGGTTTCAAAGGCGCGCGAGGCCGACATCATGTCGGTCATCTCGGCAACCTGGTTGACGTTGGGATAGAACACCATGCCATCGGCATTGGCCATCGGGTGGCCCGGTTCGTACACCTTGCGCAGCGGCTCGTCGCTTTGCACCACGTCGAGCACCTGTACGCGCCCGCCCGCGCCGCTGGCGCCGGGGCCATCCATCACGGCCGCAAACACGGGTTTGCGCGCGCGATAGGTTTCGCCTTCGGAACCGGCAACGGAATCGGCATTGGCCAGGTTGCTGGCGATGGTATTGAGGCGCACGGTTTGCGCCGCCATCGCCGAACCGGCGATCTTGGAAATATCCTGGAAGCTCATGCTGATCCTTATTGTCCGGAAATGGCCTTGGACAGACCCTTCAGTTTCATGTTGACGAAAGTGAGGCTGGTCTGGAAGTCGGTGGCATTCTGCGAGAACGCCGCCTGCTCGACGCCGATTTCAACGGTATTGCCGTCGCGGCTGGGATGGTAGGGCACGCGGTACAGGGCGCTGGCATCGTCATCGGTCGACAGCAGGCCCGCTTCGTTATCCTGCAACTGCTGCAGGGCGCTGCCGAAATCCATGTCCATGGCCTGGAAGCCGGGCGTGTTTTCATTGGCGATATTGGCCGCCAACACGCGGGTACGGTCGGCACGCAGCGCGAGTGCATCGGCGTGCACGCCCAGCGCATCCTTGAAATTAATCCCCATGGTCATCCTTTGTATTGAATTCGATCGTGCTTTTTGCGGTTCGGGCCAGAAAATAGGTGGTGCAGAGGTAAAATCCCAGCCTGGTCATGTTGACGCATGGTAAGGTCATGCCGCTTCAGTATCTTTGATTAAGGTTAGCAATGATTTACTTTGAGAACTATTCCGTGATGTGGAACAAGGCGCAATGTCGTCAAATACTGCTTCCAGGCATCTTTTTATTGGCCAGCCTATATAGTAGTGCAGGTCGCGCAGAATTGCCAGCCGACAATATATTTTCACGTGTGGAACAGTTGGCGCGTGAGCAGCTGGCGCAGCAGGCAGCCTCGGCGGGATTGCTGGAACCGCAGTTTCAAGTGACCGTCGTGAAAAGCGCGCGCCCCGTGCCCGCGTGCGCGGCGCCCGTCGCGCTGGAAACGGCGGACAGCCGCTCGGCGCAGCGCATGCGCTTTGTCGCGGTGTGTCCTGGAAGCAACGGATGGCGTTACGAAATGCTGGCGCGCGGCAGCATCACGGCCCAGGTGGCCGTCACCAGCGTGCCCGTCACGGCCAATACGCCGCTGCAATCGGGCGACGTGACGTTGGCGCGGCGCGACGTGACGATGGTGCCGGACAGTATTTCCGCCTTGTCCGGCGCCGTTGGCCTGTCGAGCCGGCGCAGCTTGCGTGCCGGCGAAGTGCTGCGGCAAGGACAACTGGCGTCGCCCGTGCTGGTCAAGCGGGGCAGTGCCGTCAATATCGTGGCGCGCAAGGAACAGGTAGAGGTGAGCATGGCCGGCGAAGCGATGGACCCGGGCGCGCTGGGCGAGGTGATTCGCGTGCGCAACGCCACCAGCGGCACGGTGATACGTGCCAGGGTAGTCGATGCGGGCGTGGTGGAACCGGCCGATATTGCCGGCCGTTAAGGAAAATCAGTCCGCGGCGGCCGTGCGCTGCAGACGCGTCGCCAGTTGCGTCAGCTTGGCGGCGTAGTTGGGATCGGTGGCATAGCCGCCACGCGCCAAACCCTGCGCGAAGGCGCCCGCATCGGCGCCCGTGTTCAGGGCGGCGCGGTAGCGCGGATTGTCGAGCAAGACTTGCGCATAGTCGCGGAAGGCGCTGGCCTGGTCCGGGTAGCTGCGGAAGCGCTCGGTTTTCTTCAGGGCCGTGCCGCTGCCCGCTTCGTATTCGGTGGTGACGTTGCTGGCCACGTCGCCCTGCCATTTCCCGCCGGCCTTGATGCCGAACAGATTATTCGTGTCCGCGCCCGTGCCCTGGCGCAGCGGACGCTGGCCCCAGCCCGATTCCAGCGCCGCGTGGGCGGCGACGATTTCCGGCGCCACGCCCAGGCGCGCGCCCGTTTCTTGCGTCCACGGCTTGATCGAGGCGAGGAATTGCTGCTGCGTTTCGCCGATTTCTCCGCCCTGGTTGATGCTGCCCAGTACATTCACGGGCTGGCTCTGCTCCAGGTAGGCGCGTCCTTGCGGACTCAGGCTGGTGGCGCTGCCGCCGCCCTGTTCGATGAAGCGGGCCACTTCGCCCTGCACCTGTCGGAACACGCTGCTGAAGCTGCCGTTTGAGCTGGTGGCATCGGTGGCGCGCATATTGCTCTGCACGGCGGATGTGGCCGCCGTCGATGGCGTCGCCGCCGTGGCGCGGGTGGTCAGGAAATCAGCCTGGCGCATACGTATCTTCCTCGCCATGCAGCACGCGCTGCATGATGCTGTACTGCTCTGTTAATAAATCGCTGTTGCGGGTATTCAGGCGCTTGCATTCGAGCACCATCTGTTCCAGCGCGGCCCAGTCGCGCTGGGCGGTCGTACGCGCGCCTTCTTGCAACAGTGCAAACAATTGCGCCATATCGCCTTGCGGGCCCAGCAGGGCAGTGACGAGGCTGACCCGTTGCCGGCGGCGCGCATCGAGCGGCTCGACGGCGGCGACCACCTGGTCGGCCAGTGCCGTCAGCCGGGCGCTCTGGTGGTGCAGGGTGGCCTGGAATTGCTCTTCCAATAAAGTTTGCAGGGCGGCATAGCCGGCGCGGTCGTCCGTCATGCCTTGCAGCACGCGGCGCACGGCTTCCTGGCGCGTGATGCCCTTGCGCGGCGCGGTCACGATTCGCCGCCGTGGAAACGCTGGATCAGGCCCGCCAGTTTCGATGGATCGAACGGCAATTCGCCCTTGGCCAGCGCATCGCGCAGCATGGCCACGCGCTCGTGGTCGATCTCGGGCATGGCGCGCAGGGCGGCCATGGCCGGTTGCAGCACGGCCGATTGCAGTTCCGCCCCGGCCGACGAGCCACCCATGGCGCCTGCGGCGCCCGCGTTCTCGGCGATCGCCTCGGCAGGCGCGACGGCGCTGCTGCGCACGGCAGCACCGGTATTGCCAGAGGAGATTTTCATACGTTGTCCCTTGCCCTTAATTTGCATGCTCGTCCCGATCTTTCTTTGCGGGCAGGCCCAGTTTATCGCGCAGGCGTTGCAGGGTGCCGGAGTCCGGTTCACCCACTTGCAGCTCGTCGCCTTGCGGCTTTTGCCCGGCCATGCCGAACATGGCGGCGATGCTGTCGGCCTGACCACGCGTCAATATTAACAGTTCGATGCGGCGGTTGATGCCGGCGCTGGCATTTTTTACGTCCAGCGGCGCGCGGTCGGCCATGCCCACCACTTGCAGCACGCTGTCCGGACTCATGCTGCCGATCAGCAATTGCGCGCGCGCCGACATGGCGCGGTTGGCCGACAGGGTCCAGTTCGAAAAGCCTTCATAGCCGGTATTGGCGTATTGCATCGAGTCCGTGTGGCCGACGATCAGCATCTGGTTTTCCATTTGCGCAAACACGGGACCCATCTGGCGCAGCAGCTTGCGGAAACGGTCCGTCGGTACGGCGCTGCCGCGCACGAACATGCCTTGCTTGTCCGTATCGTGCAACATGACGCGCAAGCCGTACGGCGTGATCACGGATTGCAGGTTGCTCTTCAGTCCCGCTTCATCACTGAGCTTGTCGAGCGCGCGCGACAGCGACAGCAAGTCTTCCGGCGACTGGTAGCTGACCTTGGTCTGGTTTTGCGGTGCCGCGCCGGCCTTGCCTTCCTGCGTCTGCTTGCCTTCCGTGCGCGTGTCGCCCGAGCCCTTGCGGGGCATGGGAAAACGCTCGATGAGGCTGCCGCGCGGACCGCCGCTCTGTTCCGGCATGACGCCCTGGCCTTCGCCCTGGCGGCTGCTGGCCGACGCATCCATCATGATTTCCTTCATCGCCTGCTGCTCGCGCGCGGCCATCAGCCACAGCACGAGGAACAGCGACAACAGGGCCAGGCAAAAGTCGGCGAACGCAACTTTCCAGGCGCCGCCATGGCCATCGTCGTCGTGCTTGCGTCCGGCACGCTTGATGATGGCCTGTTCATGTTTCTCATGCGGCTTTAGCACGGCGGCCTCCCCGGCCTTGGCCTTGCTCTTGTTCGGCGCCGCCATCTTCCAGCGCATTGATCCAGCTTTCCAGCTGGGCGAAGCTCGGCTTGATGTTCAGCTGCACCAGACGGCGGCCCGCATCGATGGCCAGCAGGGGCGGCTTGCCCGCCACGTGCGTGACCAGCACGACCTTCACGCATTCCATGGTCGAGCCTTCCTCGCCCACCAGCTGCTTCATCATGTTGCACATCGGATCGAGCACGCCGTAGCAAAAGAAGATGCCGATGAAGGTACCCACCATGGCGGCGCCCACTTTTTCCGAAATTTCCGCCGCATCGGCGCCATCGGCCACGGAATTCATGGCCATCACGATGCCGAGCACGGCAGCCAGAATACCGAAGCCGGGCATGGCTTCGGCGATCTTGTGCAAGGATTTCGACGGTTGCAGCAATTCGTCGTGGATGGCTTCCAGTTCCTGCTCCAGCACGCCTTCGAGTTCATGTGCGTTGATCTTGCCCATCGCCATCAAACGGAAGTTGTCGACGATGAAGGCCAGCAGCTTCGGCTCTTCCAGCACCAGCGGATAGCGCTGGAACAGGGCGCTTTCGCGCGGCGCCTCGACGTGGGCGTCGAGCGCCTTCAGGCCGCCGGCGGCCGTTTGCAGCAGTTCATACATCAGCAGCAGCAACTGGCGCTGGAATTCCGAGCCTTGCTTCTTGTGCGTGACGATCTTGCGCATCTGGTGCAGCATTTCACCAAGTACATGCTTGGGGTTGCCCAGCACCAGGGCGCCGACGGCGGCGCCGATGATGATGATCAGCTCGACCGGTTGCCAGATCGCGTGGACGGTGCCGCCCATCAGGGCGAAACCTCCGAATACACACCCCATCACGATTAAGATACCGATAATTACCATGTCAACTGCCTTTCTGCGTCATTGTGCTGCGTCAATTTGATGGATAGTGAAACTTATGCGTCTTGCAGCATGGCTTTCATCTTGCCCAGTGCCGTCTTGTTGAGCTGGCAGACGCGGGCGTCGCTCAGGTCCAGCACGGCGGCTATTTCTTTGTAGCTCAGTTCGAATTCGTAATACATCTGGATCACGCGCTGCTCGCGTTCGTCGAGCGCGCGCAAGGCTTGCTCCAGGCTGCGCCGCACCATCAATTGCTCTTCCGGGCTCGGTGCGCTGTCGGCCTGTCCCAGGCTTTCCTGCAGCACTTCGTCGAAACTGGCGATCAGCTCGGCGTTTTCCGCCAGCTGGTATTCCTGGAAGGCTTCCGGCGTCAGCTTCAGGGCGGCCATGATTTCCGCGTCCAGCGGCTCGCGCCCCAGGCGGCGGGTCAGGGCGCGCACACTGTCGCGCAGGCGGTGGCTTTCCTGGCGCACGGCGCGCGGACGCCAGTCCTGGCGCCGCAGTTCATCGAGGATGGCGCCGCGGATGCGCAGGCTGGCATAGCTGCCGAAAGATTGGTCCGGCACGCCGTAGCGGCGCAGGGCTTCGAGCAGCCCCATCAGGCCGATCTGTTCCATGTCGTCGCGGTCGATGGCGCCCGACACCTGCGAATTGAGCTGGCGCACGATGCGTTTCACCAAAGGGGAGTACGCCACCAGATGTTGTTGCTCTTCAGCAACGCTGAGCACGGCCGCGCAAGCGCTGGCGGCGGCATATTCGCCGGCGCCATACGCTTCCTGGTATTGCTCTACATAGGCCAAGGGATCTCCCACTAGGTCGGCTGGCGTGTTGGCTTATTCAATGATCAGCTTGCCGACCATGACTTCGGTGAACGGTTTTTCCATCTGTTCGCGCTCGTAGCTGACGTTGAAGGCCTTGTTGATCTGCTCGGCATATTGCTCCACGGTCATCGTCTGCGCCTTGTCCAGCGGAAAGCTCGACAGGGTGCTGACGGCGATCGAACGCATCAGCGGCAAGTGGTCCTTGGTCAGCTTTTCTTTTTCCTCGGTGGTGGCGATGACCAGGTCGGCCGACAGGTAATGCGTTTCGCCATCGCCGGGGCCGCGGCGCAGCATCACGATGACTTTGTCGAGCGTGAGGAACTTGCGTGCCTTCTTGCCCGTGGCGGGCGGCGGCGGGGCTTTTGCTTCGGCGACATCGGCATGGCCGGCGACCGGCTTGGCCAAATACCACATGGCGCCGCCAGCCGCGCCGGCGGCCAGCACGGCCACGGCGACAAAGCCGGCGATCAGTTTCATTTTCGTATTCATCAGGCGCTCTCTCGCTCGTGCATGGCGTAAGTGGTACTGGCAGTGCCGCCATCGGACAGGGCACGGCCCGGTTCGGCATCATCGTGCTGGCGGCCCGGTTGACGCTGGCCGCGCGCATCGCCTTCGGCAAACGCCTGGGCGGCGGGGCTGCGCGGGGTGGCGCTGATATTGACGGCGACCTCGGTGTACTGGCGCTGCGCCAGGTCGCTGCGCATGTTCTCGCCGATGCCTTGCAACTGGCGCAACACTTCCGAGTTCGACGCCGTGACGTTCACTTGCAGCGCGCCGGCCGTATGGCGGATGGAAATTTCAATGCGGCCCAGCATGGGCGGGTCGAGGCGGATCGTCGCGTGTTCGCTGTTGCGGCCGATCTGCGTCTGCAGGCGTTCGCCCAGCGCTTCGCGCAGCGGTTCCTGCCATTGCTGGGCAGGGCCGTTGAGCTTGATGGTGTCGCCGGATGGCGCCGCCGCAGCCGTATTGCCGATGGCGCCCGTCAAACCCGGATTGGGCGTGGCTGGGGCCGGCGTCGCGGCGCCGCGTTCGCCTTCGCGCGCGGCAGCAGGGGCGGCGACGGCTGTTGCCGGCGCGCCTTGCTGCAGCAGCGATTCGAACGGCTGTGCCGGCGCGCTGCCCTTGGCGGGCGCGGCCGGGTTGGCGGCGGCCAGCGGTTCGCGCGTATCGCGGCTTGCCGGTTGTGCCGTTCCCTGTGCCGTGATGGTGATTGCCGCTGGATGCAGGCTGATGTTGAGTGCCGGGTTGGCTTGCGCCACGTTCGCCTGCGCTGCTGTCTGTGTTTGCGCCTGGGCGGCGGCGCGCGCTTCGGCCGCGGCCGCATCCGTTGGCGGCGGCATCGTCACCGGCAAGCCGATGACGGGGGCGGCCATGGCTGGCATGCCGCTGTCGGCCTGGCTGTCGCTATCGCTGTCCTTGGCGGGCGCGGGCGCAGGCGCGCCGGCGTCGGCCGTCTCCACGCCCGTCACATCGAGCACCTGCGCAAACAGGGGCAGGACGGAAGGGGCGGCGCCATTGCTGCCATAGCCGGGCGTGCCGGGCAAGGCGGCGGCCTGTGGCTGCGCTGGCGCCGCTGCTGGTGCAGGTGCGGCCGAAGCCGCCCGTGCCGGAGCGGCCGGCGCCGTGTTGAAGTTCATGATCATGCTTGATTCCCGTCCGAGTCGTATTCGCCGAGCGCGGCGTAGGCGACCCAACCTTCCTTATTTGCCTGTAATGCACCCAGGTGTTGACCCAGGCGTTCTTTTTCCTCAGAGCAAATTTTAACCGCTTGCGCGTGAATTTTGCGCAAATGCAACAATTCTGTTTGTTCCTGCGCATTCCATGCGCCCCGTTCGGCCAGCAACGGGATGTTTTTCGCCAGGCTGGCCGAGAGTTGTTCCATCGCCGCCCAGTCCGGCTGCGCGAGCGCCGCGCTTAATTGCCGGCTCAGCTGCTGCAGCGCGGCGCGCCTAGGCATTGTTGGCCTGGACGCCCACCCAGCCGCGCTTGATGGTCGTCATCAAGGTCGTCACTTCGTCGATCAGGGTAGGGTCGAGCTTGATGCCTGCCGTGTACAGGCGCGCCACGCAATAGTCGTACAGGCGCGCCAGGTTGACGACCACTTCGCCGCCATTGTCGAAATCGAGCGAGCTCGACAAACCGTTGATGATTTGCGTGCACTTGTCCAGGCTGATGGCCTTTTGCTCGTAGCGCTTGCCCACGATGTGCCCGCGCGCGCGCGCCAGTTCTTCCAGCAGGCCGTCCGTCAGCACCAGTACCAGTTCGACCGGTGTGGCGCGGGCGGTCTGGGAGTCCAGGTTGACGGCGTGGTAACTGCCGTAAGCTTCATTGTTCAACATTATTATCTTCTCGCTATGTTAACGTGGCGCGGTGCGGCAGGCACGCTCGCCTTAGGATTTGTCGTTGCCGAACATGGCATCGAACATGTCGGAATTGCGCGTCATTTGCTCCTGCAATACCTGCAGGCGGGAAAACTGGTCCAGGAAACGGTTGTACGCCGTGTTGTACTGATTGGTCAGGCGCTCGCTGCTCTGGGCCAGGCTTTTCTGCAACTTGTCCGTCGCTGCCAGGCGTTGGGTGATCTGGCCTTTGGTGACATTGCTCCACTGGCCCAGCACCTTGTCCAGGCCGCCGAGCACGCCGGCTGGCGCCGACAGGCTGTTATTGCCGAACAGCTTGTCCAGGCCGCCAGGATTGTCCGCCAGCTTGGCCGTCAGTTTTGCCGTATTCAGGCTGATCGTGCCGTCGCGCTGGGCGGTAATGCCATACGCGACCAGCGATACGCCGTCGACGTTCAGGCGCAGGGCGTCGCCCATGCTCGAGCGCAGGGCGTTCAGGCCGGAGTCGTGGGCAAAGAGGCCGGCGGCGATGTTCTTTTCCGGATTGCCGGGGCTGGCCAGACCATCCATCACGCTTTTCAGCTTGTTGTAGGCGTCGACAAAGGCTTGCACATTGGCGATGGTGCCCGTGTTGTCGGTGCCGACGGTCACGGTGATCGGGCTCTCGCCAGCCGTCATGGCCTTGGTGAACGTCATTTTCACGTCGGGCACGTTGGTGAAGGTATTCGATGCCTGGGTAATTTTGGTGCCCGTGCCCTGGGCGCCCAGCCAGACGATGGCATCCTTGGGCGCCGCGATGGCTTTAATGTCGCTCTTCAGCGCCGTCTGCAGTCCCGGATCCGTCACGCTGTTGGTGTCGATCGAGACGGCATTGGCGACGCCCGTCAGATTCGACGTCAGCACCAGTTGCGCCTGGTTGCCGATATTGATGACGGAAGCGGTGACGCGCGCATTGTTCTTGCTGTTGCCATTGATGGCGGCGGCGATTTCCTGCGGCGTCAGGTAGGCGTCGCCATCCTTGTTGGCGGCGGCCAGGTCGATGTCGAAGGCGTTGTCGGCGGTGGCAGCGGCCAGCGGATCGCCGAGGCGGATGGTCATGTTGCCGCCGTTGGCCGGCGTGGTGCTGCTCAAGCCGCCATACGACGTCTGGCTGGCCGTGGCCAGTTGTTCGACAAAGAATGCATAGCTGCCCGGCGCCGCCTTGATGCCGGCCGTGCCCGTGCCATACGCGGTATTGCTGAAGGTGGCGGACTGGCTCAGCACGGATTTGCTGGACGTCATGGACGACATCGCCAGCTGGAATGCCGAGATGGCCGATTTCAGGTTGCCCAGCGCGCTAGAGGTATTGCTGGCCAGCGCAGTCTGCGCAGCCAGGGCGGCCTGTTGCGCCGCTACCGACTTGGTCGCCAGATTTTTTGCGGTGACGATCGGATCGTATTGCGGTGCAGTAATTACATTTGCCATGCCAGACTCCTGAATAAAGGGATATACCGGTACAAGGCGACCCCCATTCCCGTTTCGTGAAGTTTTCCTGAAAGAAACTTACACAAACCTCATTTTACCTGCCCGCGGAACCAGAATTGCGTCGCCAGCTCGTCTTGCCGCTTGGCGTCGACTCGGTGTTGCTCATTTGCAACATGCTTTTGTTTTTGCGTCAGCACCTGGTCCAGCACCTCGCGCTTGGCCCAAGCCGTATTCAGGGCGCGCTGCGAAACGGCCATGTTGGCTTCGTGCAAATGCAAATCGGTACGGTGCTGGTCGGCCATCTGCATGACGGCCTGCTTGAAGTTGCCGCAGTTGACGGACAGGGCCAGGGGCAGGGCGCCGCTGGGGCCGCTATCCGTGTACAGGCCCGTCAGGCGCTCCAGGTTTTTCTGGTAGCGCTCGCGCACGGCCGTCTGCGCCGCCATTTCACCTTGCAGGCGTTCCACTTCGGTGCTGCGCAGGCCGACCAGGGTGGTCAGGTTGCGGATGGTATGCGCGTCGCTCACGTATGCTCCTAGGCCATGATCTGTTCAAGTTGTTCGATGCACGGCCCCATCGGTGCTTCTTCCTTGGTGCCCTGGCACAGGAAGGCTTCGATGGGCGCGTGCAGCTGCACGGCGCGGTCGGTGATCGGGTCGGCGCCGGGCACATAGGCGCCCAGCGGGATCAGGTCGCGCACGCGCGCATGGCGCGCCATCGACGCTTTCAGCGCGCGCGACGCCTGCATGTGCGTGGGCGTGATCACCTGCGCCATGCAGCGGCTGATCGAGGCGGCGATGTCGATGGCGGGGTAGTGGCCCCGCTCGGCCAGCTCGCGCGTGAGCACGATGTGGCCGTCGAGAATCGCGCGCGCCGTGTCGACCACCGGGTCCTGCTGGTCATCGCCTTCGGCCAGCACCGTGTAGATGGCGCTCATGCTGCCTTCCGGGTGGGCGCCGTTGCCGGCGCTTTCCACCAGCTGCGGCAAGTTCGAGAAGACCGACGGCGGATAGCCGCGCGTGGCTGGCGGCTCGCCCAGGGCCAGCGCCACTTCACGCAAGGCCATCGCATAGCGCGTCAGCGAATCGACCAGCAGCAGCACGTGCTTGCCCTGGTCGCGGTAATGCGCGGCGATCGAATGGCACAGTTCGGTAGCCATGATGCGCATCAGGGGCGACTCGTCGGCTGGTGCGATCACCAGCACGGCCTTCTTGAGACCTTCGGCGCCGAGCGACTTTTCCACGAATTCGCGCACTTCGCGGCCCCGTTCGCCGATCAGGCCGACGACGACGACATCGGCCACCGTCTGGCGCGTGATCAGGCCCAGCAGCACGCTCTTGCCCACGCCGGAACCGGCCATCAGGCCCACGCGCTGGCCCTTGCCCAGGGTCAGCATGCTGTTGATGGCGCGCACGCCCACGTCGAGCGGCTCGACCACCGGTTGTTTCTTCAGGGGATTGATCTTGGGTGGCGTCACTTCCAAGACGTGCTCGCCGCCGAGGCGGCCCAGATCGTCGATCGGCTCGCCGAGGCCATTCACCATGCGGCCCAGCCATGACGGGCCGATCTGCAGGCTGGCCTTGTCGGGCAGGGGCAGGACGCGCGCGCCGGTGGTCAGTCCCGTGGCCTTCTTGAACGGCATCAGGTAAGAGAGTTTTTCGCGGAAGCCGACGACTTGCGCGTCGAGCCACTCGCCGCTCACAGTTTCAATCTGACAACGCTGGCCCGTGTGCAAACGACAGCCGGCGCTTTCCAGCAGCAGGCCGGAAGCGCCGACCAGGCGGCCGGTCGGGGTCGCGACCGGGATGTCGCCGATCTCGAAACTGCGCAGCGTGTCGGCGATCATGCAGGCGCGCCCTGATCCGCGTGTTCGGCGGCCAGCGCCAGGTGGCTGCTGACTTGTTCCATGCAGGCCGACAGGCGCTGATGGCAGCCCGCGTCGACTTCATTGTCGCCTGCCTTGATGCGGCATTCGCCCGCGTCGAGGCGCGCGTCGGCGATCAGGTTCCAGCGCTTGGCGCGCTTTGGATCGAGTTCGCTGATGCGTTTCAATTCTTCCGGATTGAGGAAGACGTCGATTTCCTCGCGCGTGGGCGGCATCGAGGCCAGGGTCTCGTCGACCAGGGCCAGTAATTGCACCGGCTGCAGCGCCAGTTCCGCGCGGATCACCTGGCGCGCCACCTTGGCCACCAGGTCGACCACTTCCTTGCGCTGCGCTTCGCGGTAATCGGCGCGTACTTTTTTCAGGTCGCGCAAGATGGCGTCGACGGGGCGGGCCAGGCGGTCCAGCGCCACCAGGGTTTCATTGCGGCCTTCTTCGCGGCCCTGCGCCATGCCATCGTTGCGTCCGGTGTCGTAGCCATCCTGCTGGCCTTGCACCAGGCCCACTTCGTAGCCGTCGCGCTGGCCCTGCTCGAAGCCTTCCGAGACGGACGCCTGCCACTGGCCATCCGTGTCCTCGTTGGAGGCACGCTGGCCGGCGGCGATGAATTGCGACAGGGGCGGGAAACGATACGAGCGGAAGTGTTTCATTCGATCACCGCTTCAGCAAACAGTTGCACTTCGATCTCGCCCGCGTCGGCGAGGCCCTTGACGGTGGCCATGATTTCCTGGCGCGTCTGTTCGATGCGCGACAGCGGCACGGGGCCGGAGCGGCGCATCATGTCTTCGAAGCTCTGCGCCTGGCGGCGCGGCATGGTTTTCAGCACGGCGTCGCGGATAGCCGGTTCCGCGCCCTTGAGGGCGATGGCCCACTGTTCCATCGGCACGTCTTCCAGGATGCGCGTGAGCGTGACATCGCTCTGCGTGGCCAGGATCAGGAAGTCGTACATGCTCAGTTCGATTTCCGAGACGACGTCCGGGTCGTGCGCGCGCAGCAGTTCGACCAGCGCGGCGCGGTTGCCCGGCATGCGGTTGAGAATCTCGGCGGCCTGGCGGATGCCTTCCACGCTGGTGCTTTGCGTGTCGAGCGTGCCCAGGCAGCGGCCCACCAGTTCGTCGAGCTCGACCAGCAGGTCGCGGTCGATCTCGTCCAGGCGCGCCAGGTTCAGCAAGACCAGGTCGCGGCCTTCGGCGGGCAGGGCGTCGAGGATCTGGCCGGCCAGCGCGGGCGGCAGGAAGGCCAGGAACACGGCTTGCATCTGCACGTGCTCGTTGACGATGTATTCGGCCAGCCATTTTGGCGAGGCCCACTGCAGGCGCGCCATTTTTGGACGGATCGCGTCGCCGTAAATATTGTTCAGCACGCTGTTCGCGATATCGCTGCCCAGCGCCATGTCCAGCGAGCGCTTCAGGTAGCTGCGCGAGGCGCCGTGCACGCCGCTTTGCTGGCGGTAGTCGTCGAAGAAGGTCTGCATGGCCGTTTTTACGGATTCGACCTTGATGCCGCTCATGCGCGACATCACTTGCGTGACTTCCAGCAATTCTTCACGCGACAGGCAGCGCAGCACGTTGGCCGCCTGTTCTTCGCCGATGCTCAGCAGCACGATGGCGGCCTGTTCCACGGGATTCAGGCTGACGCTTTCGTACTCGGCGCCGTCGGAGGGATTATTGTTGTTGAGTTCGGCCATTTTTCTGCATCCATTGTTTGACGACTTCGGCGACACGCTCGGGTTCTTTTTCCGCCAGTACTTTCAGGTGGTCGACCATCACGTCGACCGCCGAGCCTGGCGGCGGCAAATCATAGTTTTCCAGCAGCGGCACGACCGGCATGTTGCCAGGCGCGGCCGCTTCGCCTTCGAGCGCCAGCGGGCTGCCGTTCACGCCCAAGGCCGGCGCGCCGGCAGCGGCTGCGCCATTGGCGCCGGCGGCGGCGTTGCTGCCGCCCAGTGCCAGGGCTGGATCGAGCTGTTTCAGTGGCGGCGGCGCCAGGCGCGAGGTCAGCAGGCGCAGCAGCGGACGCAGGATCAGGAAGTAGCCGAGCACGGCGCCCAGGGCGTACAGCAGCCAGCCGCTGAAGTCGACGACGGTATCGCGCTCTTCCCACCACTGCGCCACAGGCGGCTTGGCGGGGAAGGCCAGCGCCGTCAGGCTCAGGCTGTCGCCGCGCTGGGCGTTGATGCCCAGGCCGCTGCGCAGCATTTTTTCGATATTGCCCAGTTCGGCAGGGGTCCAGCCCGTTTTCGGATTCGGTGCGGCGGCGCTGTTGAGGACGACGGCCACGCTGAGTTTTTCCAGGCGGCCACGGCTGCGCTTGATCTGCGTGATGCTGCGGTCGTAGGCGTACTGGCGCGTGGTGGCGTTCTTGCGGGCCGTGCCATCGTCGGACGGCTTCGGCGCGCCATCGGCAGGGGCTGCGCCGGCGGCGTCGGCCGGTGCCGGCACGGCGGCCGCTGGCGGACGGTTCGACAGGCTGCCGGGGATGCCGGCCACGGTGCGGTTGCGTTCCTGCTCTTCGCGCATCGCCTCGCTCGTCACTTTCGGGGCTTCGCCGTATTTTTCCAGCGTTTCGTCGACGCGGTCGTTGTTCACGGCGGCCGTCACGCTGAGCTTGAAGTTGTCTTCGCCGATGACGGGACCCAGCAAGCCCATGACGTTGTGGCGGATTTCATCCTGGAAGCGTTTCGCGCCTTCATTGCCGGCGGCCGAAGCGTCGAAGCCGTCCGTCAGGTCGACGTGCGCGGACAGCAGGTTGCCGCCCTGGTCGACCAGGCTCACGCGCGTGGGCGCCAGGCTGGCGACGCTGCCGGCCACCATGTTGATGACGGCGGCGATCTGTTCCGGCGCCAGGGTGCGGCCCGGTTTCAGCGCCACGACGACGGAAGCCGACGACTTGTCGCCGTCGCTGGCGACAAACGACGTCGACTTGGCAATCGACAGATGGACGCGCGCCGAAGCGATCGCGTCCATCGTCATGATGCTTTGCGCCAGTTCGCCTTCCAGGCCGCGGCGGAAGCGCACGTCCTGCACGAATTGGGAGACGCCCAGCGGGTCATTCTTGTCCATCAGCTCCAGGCCGGCCGGCAGCTGCGCCGTCACGCCTTTCGAGGCGAGCAGCATGCGCACCTTGCCCAGCATGGCGTCGGGCACCAGCACCTGGCCGCTGTCCGGATGCAAACGGTAGGGGATGTGCTCGGCGTCGAGTGTCGCCATCATGTCCGTCACGGCCACTTTTTCGCGCGCGCCAAACACCGGCTTGTAGTTGGCCTGGTCGCGCCAGGCATACATGGTCACCATGGCGGTGATGCCGATGGCCAGCACGACGATGGGAACCAGGTTTTTCAGCAGGGCGGGCGGGATGGCGGGCTGGGCGCCAGGGCGCCAGCGCGCAAATGCGGACTTCATGGTGGTAATCACTTGGGGTAACTTTCGCTGGGAGGCTGGGCGTGGATCAGGGCGTGAAGATTACAGAGGCAGTTTGATGAGTTCGTCGACGGCGCCCATGACTTTGTTGCGCACTTGCATCAACATGGAGAAGGACAGGCTCGCTTCCTGGCTGGCCAGCATGGCGCCGACCATGTCGTCGCTCTTGCCGCTGTCGACATCGCTCATTTTTTGCGCGGCCAGGCGGTCGTCGCCGTTGACCTTGCCGATGGCGTCTTTCATGCTTTGCGCAAAAGAGAAGCCCGATTGCTCCGGTGCGCCGAACTGGGCGGCCGGCATGATGCTGGCGCCCAGGGCGCGCGCGTCATTGCTCAGTGCTGCCAGATCGGCCTTGATCAGACCTGCGAGTTCGTTGCTCATCTTGCCCTCTACTTTCAATATGCGGTGACGTATCAATCAGAAATTACTGGTGTTGCCATTCCGGCAGAATTGCATGTCATGCGATTTTGCCCGGCCCGATCCGCAGGGCCCATCAGTTTTATCAGTTGCCACACCATCCGCTCAAGCAGACTCAAACAAACTCGGCAAACCCGCGCCGGCAGGATTTACATGGCCATGACAACTAATATTTATCTGATAAAAGTTTCTGCTGGTGGCAATAAGAAGAACTGAAAACTGCCATAAAAAACCGGAATCAGGTAAGCGGAATGGCACACTGCAAATCACTATTTTGTCCCTATAAGCTTACCTCGGGGCAACTATAAAGTAAAGAGCGGATTGCCTCAAGGAATATTGATACATGGCAATATTTAGCGTTTTCATGTATTGTTCAGCACCGTAGTCATCCAGCATGCGATACGATGCGCAATCGTTTGCTTGCAAGCCTGTCGGCAAGAGCAAGATGATGCTGTATTTAATTTCGGGCGATCCGTATAATTTGTTCTGCCACCGCAATACGACATGACCCTCATGATAACCACTAAGACAGATCAAACTGTGCGCCATCAAGTCCTCGATTCCTGTCTGCTTGGACGTCCTGTCCATTTGCTGCATGTATTCGGCGCCCAGCTGCGCGACGACCTGGCCGTGGCCCTGCGCCAGCCCATGAGCCGTCGCTACTGGGGTAATTTCCAGATCGATGCCGTGACCTTGTCGCGCGTCGAGAACGAGGACAGCGCGAACCGCTGGCTGAGTTTTTCCACGCAGGCTGGCCAGCCGGGCTTTGCGCTCGAGCGGCAGATACTCTTGAGCGTGCTGAACTATCGCTATGGTAGTGCCGGCGCCAAGGGGCCGCTGCCCGATCCGGCGCAAGTGCGCGTGACGGCCACGGAAGAACGCCTCGCTGTGGTGCTCGGACAACAGTTGGTGGGCAGCTTGTTTGCCCGCATCCACAAAAACCTGCAAACCTTGGGCAAGAGCAGCGACATCGACACCAATGCCGAGGTCGCCGTGCAGTCCGGCGTGCACCCGGCACGTGGCAGCTGGATCATCACCGTGGCCCTGAGCGACGTCGAGGCGGGGCAGAGCGGCCAGTTCTGGTTCTCGCTGGACAAGCGCCTGATGGCCGACGTGCTGCGCGGCCTGCTGCCCGAGCGCGCGCAAGCGAAGAAGGCTTTGCGCGGCAGCGTGCGTCCGCTCGCTTCGCGCCTGCAGGTAACCCTGGAAGGCCGCCTTGTCAGCAAGCAAGTGCAACTGGGCGCCCTGTTCGACTTGCGCGTGGGCGACGTGATTCCCGTCAGCCTGAGCCGTACCGACGTCATGCTCGACGATTCCCGTTTATTTACAGCGGCTGTTTCCGAACACAAGGGCAAGCTCTGTTTAACCTCATTTGAAGATGTCGAATAATATGAATATGACCGATACCAACCAGAGCGAAACCCTGCTGGAAGACCTGGGCGATGACATGATCATCGACCAGGGCGACGTCTCCGACGTGGCCAGCACCCGCGCGCGCCGCGACATTCCGCAGATGATGCGCAAGATTCCCGTCACCCTGACCCTGGAAGTGGGCTCGGCCCGCATCTCGCTGGAAGAATTGATGGCCATCGGCCCGGAAAGCGTGATCGAACTCGACATGCTGGCCGGCGAACCGCTGGTGATCAAGGTCAACGGCACGCCGATCGGCCGTGCCGAAGTGGTGGTGGCCGGCGAGAACTATGGCCTGAAAGTCATCGACCTCGACGGCCTCAATCTCGACCTGATGACAGCATGAAGCTGGCGGTACCCGGTTTGAGCCGGCGCCGCGGCGCGCTGGCTGCCGCGCTGGCTGTCCCTGTTCTGATGCTGTGCTGCAGCGCCGCCGGCGCGCAGGACCTGCTATCCGGCGTGGTGCCGGGCGCGAAGACCGACTTGTCGGTGAAGATGCAGATCCTCGTCGTCATGACCCTGCTCGGGCTGCTGCCCGTGATGGTCATGATGATGACCAGCTTTACCCGGTTCGTCATCGTGCTGTCGCTGCTGCGCCAGGCCCTCGGCCTGCAGCAGGGCTTGCCCAACCGTATCGTCACCGGCATCGCCCTGATTCTCACCTTGCTCGTCATGCGTCCCATCGGCGACCAGGTGTGGAAGGAAGCGTTCGTGCCTTACGACCGCGACCAGATCGGCATGCAGGAAGCCCTGAAGATTGCCGAAGTGCCCATTTCGCGCTTCATGCTGGCGCAGACGAGCAAGGCCGCGCTGGCGCAGATCGCGCACCTGGCCGGCGAGCCGTCGAGCATGCGTCCGCAAGACCACAGTTTCACGGTCAAGCTGGCCGCGTTTGTGTTGTCTGAACTCAAGACGGCGTTCCAGATCGGCTGCATGCTGTTCATCCCCTTCCTCATCATCGACCTGGTGGTGGCGTCCGTGCTGATGGCCATGGGCATGATGATGCTGTCGCCGCTCGTCATCTCGTTGCCGTTCAAGCTGCTGCTGTTCGTGCTCGTCGATGGCTGGACCCTGACCGTCAACACCTTGGTTACCAGCATACAGGGCTATTGACCGATGTTTACCCCTGAAGTCGCCGTCGACCTGATCATCGAAGCATTGCATGTCGTCATGCTGCTGGTGGTGATCCTGGTCGTGCCGGGTTTGCTCATGGGCTTGCTTGTCGCGCTGGTGCAGGCGGCCACCTCGATCAATGAACAGACCATGAGTTTCCTGCCGCGCCTGCTTGTCACCCTGCTGGCCCTGATCCTGGCCGGACGCTGGATGGCCGGTTACCTGATGGATTATTGCGTGTCCATTTTTCAGCGCGCCGCCACCCTGGTCGGATAGCGCCGCGCGCCATGGATCAGATTTTCAATCAGGTGCTGCCGTTTCTGCTGGCCGTGTGGTGGCCGTTCTGCCGCATCCTGGCCATGCTCAGCGCCTCGCCCGTGATCGGCGACGCCATGGTGCCCGTCCCCGTGCGGGTGCTGCTGTCGCTGGTGCTGGCGATCCTGATGCTGCCCGTGATGCAGGCGTCGGGCGTGTCGCAGGACTTGCTGAAGATCGATCCGTTTTCCCTGCACGCCCTCGTCGCCACGCTGGAGCAGGCCATCGTCGGCTTCGTGCTGGGCCTGGCTTTCCACTTCGCCATGTCCGTCATGTCGGTGCTCGGCTACCTCGTGTCGAGCCAGGTGGGCTTTTCCATGGCCGTCATGAACGACCCGTTGAACGGCACTTCGTCGGACGTGATTTCCGGCCTGCTCACCATCCTGTGCATGATCGTGTTTTTCGCCATCGACGGCCACCTCGTGCTGACGGGCGTGATCGGCGCCAGTTTCACGGCCTGGCCCGTGGGGCAGGGCTACGGGCCGCTGCTGCTGCAGACGGTGGCGTATAACGTGGCGTGGATTTTCGCCGCCGCCATGCTGCTGGCCTTGCCCATCGTCTTTTCCACCATGCTGGTGCAGCTGGGCTTTGGTTTCCTGAACCGGGTGGCGCCGTCGCTGAACCTGTTTTCGCTGGGTTTTTCCATGATCACCATGTTCGGCCTGCTGATGCTGATACAGATCGTGCGTTTTATTCCGGAGCACTATGTCGCCATGACGAACCGTGTGCTCGACATGATCGCCGAACAGATGCGGGTGGCCCATGGCGGATAGCAGCACGGGCGACAAAACAGAAAAGGCTTCAGCACAGAAGCTGAAGAAATCGCGCCAGGAAGGGCAGGTGGTGCGTTCGCGCGACCTGTCGACGGCGCTGGGCATCCTGATCAGCATGAAGGTCTTCATTTACCTGCTGCCCGGTTATCTGCTCAGCTTTCGCGAACTGTTCGCCATGTCCTTCATGCCGCTCGACAGCAAGGGTGCGCTGGAAAATGCCATGTCGATGGCGTTTACCACGTCGGTGGGCTTGCTGATCAAGATGATCGTGCCGCTGTTTTGCGTGCCCTTGTTCGTCGTGCTCGGTTCCTTGATCCCCGGCGGCTGGGTCATCAGCACGAAGAACTGGGCGCCGAAGATGGAGCGCCTGAGTCCGGCCAAGAACCTGGGCCGTTTGATTGCGCCCAAGCATGCTTTTGAATTCGGCTTGTCGATCGCCAAGGCCGTCGTGCTGGGCATGGTGCTCGTGCACGTGAGCCGCTCCAGCCTGACGCAGTACGTGGACTTGCAGCACAGGCCCCTGCAGCAGGCCATGCTCGATGGCTCGGCGCTGATGCTCGACGGCCTCATGGCGCTCATTTCCGTCTTCGTCCTGTTTGCCATCATCGACGTGCCGGCGCAAGCATTTTTCTTTGCCCGCAACCAGCGCATGAGCAAGCAGGACGTCAAGGAAGAACATAAAAGCAGCGAAGGACGGCCCGAAGTGCGCCAGCGCATCCGTCAGCTGCAGCAGCAGATCGGCCGGCGCAGCGTGCGCAAGACGGTGCCCGACGCCGACGTGGTGATCGTCAACCCCGAGCATTACGCCGTCGCATTGAAGTATGACCAGGACCGCGCCGAGGCGCCGTTCGTCGTTGCCAAGGGCGTCGACGAGATGGCGCTGTATATCCGGCAAGTGGCGAAGGAACACAATATCGAAACGCTGGAGTTGCCGCCGCTGGCGCGCGCCATCTACAACACCAGCCAGGTGCAGCAGCAGATTCCCGTGCAGCTGTACCAAGCCGTGTCGCAGGTGCTCAACTACATCCTGCAGCTGAAAGCATTCCGTACTGGGCAGCGCGCCGCCCAGCCCCCATTTCCCACCGAGGTGGTCGTGCCATCTCATTTGAGCGAGGTAGTACCTTCATGAATTTCCTGAACCGGTTGGTTGCCGAAATGCGCCGCCACAAGTTCGCCACGCCGCTGTTCCTGCTGGTGATCCTGGCGATGATCATCTTGCCGCTGCCGCCCGTGCTGCTCGATATCTTGTTCACTTTCAATATCGTGCTGGCACTGATCGTCATCCTCGTCAGCGTGTCGGCCAAGCGGCCGCTCGATTTCTCCGTCTTCCCGACGGTGATCCTGGCCACCACCATGCTCAGGCTGACCCTGAACGTGGCGTCCACGCGCGTGGTGTTGCTGCACGGCCATACGGGCGCGGACGCGGCCGGTAAGGTGATCGAGGCGTTTGGTAACGTGGTGATCGGCGGTAACTTCGTCGTCGGTATCGTCGTCTTCGTGATCTTGATGATCATCAACTTCGCCGTCGTCACCAAGGGCGCCGAGCGTATTTCCGAAGTGTCGGCGCGCTTTACCCTCGATGCCTTGCCGGGCAAGCAGATGGCGATCGACGCCGACCTGAACGCCGGCCTGATCAACCAGGAAAAAGCCCAGATCCGCCGCAAGGACGTGGCCGCCGAAGCGGATTTCTATGGCGCCATGGACGGCGCGTCGAAGTTCGTGCGCGGCGACGCCGTCGCCAGTATCTTGATCTTGATCATCAACATGGTCGGCGGCGTGGCCATCGGCTCGCTGATGCACGACCTGTCGTTCGGCGACGCCTTCCGCCAGTACGCACTGCTGACCATTGGTGATGGCCTGGTGGCGCAGATCCCGGCGCTGCTGCTGTCGGCCGCGGCCGCCATCCTGGTGACCCGTATCAGCGATTCGGGCGATTTCGAACAGCAAGTGGCAGGCCAGGTGCTGACGTCGCCAACGGTGATCTACAGCGCGGCCGGCATGATGGTGGCGCTGGCATTGATCCCGGGCATGCCGTGGTTCATGTTCATGACCTTTGCCGCCGTGCTGGCCTTCGTGGCCTGGCGTTTGACCAAGCGCGTGAAGGGACCCGACGCGGCCGGCATGGCGGCCATCGAGGCGGCCTTGCGCGATGACAAGCCGGCCGAACTGGAATGGCAGCAATTGCCCGCCGTACAGCCGCTGATGGTGATGCTCGGCTACAAGCTGGTCGGCATGGTGGATAAAACCCAGGGCGAACCGCTGAACAAGCGCGTCAAGGGCGTGCGCCAGAGCCTGTCCGAATCGATGGGCTTGCTGTTGCCGAACATCGGCGTGCGCGACGATCTGGCTCTGAAGCCGTCGCAATACGCGATCGTGCTGTCGGGCACCGTGGTGGCGCAGGCGGAAGTGCAGGCCGACCGCCTGATGGCGATTCCGTCGCCGAACGTGTATGGCCAGCTGGACGGCATTCCCGGCATCGAGCCGGCCTACGGCATGCCCGTCACGTGGATCGAACCGGGCGAAAAGGCGCATGCGCTGGGCCTCGGCTACCAGGTCATCGAGGCGCCCAGCGTGATCGCCACGCACTTGTCGAAGATGGTGCGCGAATACCTGCCGGAACTGTTCCGCCACGAAGACGTGTCGAACATGATGGAGCGCCTGACGGCCCTGTCGCCGAAACTGGCCGGCGCGCTGGACAAGGCGCTGACGCACACGCAATTGCTGCGCGTGTTCCGCGTCCTGCTGGCGGAAAATGTGTCGCTGAAGGATATCGTGCCCATCGCCACCACCTTGCTTGACAGCTCGGAAACGACCAAGGATCCGATCCTGCTGGCGGCCGAAGTGCGCTGCGCGCTGCGGCGCCAGATCGTCAGCGGCCTGTTCGGCCAGAAAATGGAAATGCAGGCATTTAACCTGGGTGGCGAGCTGGAAAACATGCTGCTCGGCTCTCTGAATCAGGCGCGCCAGTCGGGCAAGGTGACCCTCGATAACTACCCGATCGACCCGCATCTGCTGTCTCAGCTGCAAGTAAACATGCCGGTGGCGCGCGAGCAGATGAAGCAGCAGGCCACGCCGCCGCTGCTGCTGGTACTGCCGCAGATCCGTCCGCTGCTGGCCCGCTATGCGCGCCTGTTCGCGCCGGGACTGCACGTGCTGTCGTACAACGAAATCCCGGAAAACCGTGAAGTGAGCATCATCGGCACGGTGGGGTAAATTGCAGGGACGATAAAAAACGGCGCTTTATGCGCCGTTTTTTTATGCTGCGTCAATCCTGCTCGTCGATGGGCGGCAGCAAATCCTGCGTCGGCTCCGCCGGCCCGGCCAGCATGAATACTTCCTCTTCCTGTGCGTCCGCCGACGCGTCGCCATAATCGTAACCGAACGGCGCCGCCACTTCCTTCGAGACAATGATTTCTTCCTCCGGCTCGGACGCGGGCGCCTCTGCCGGCGCATCGGGATCGGCCGCCACTTCCGCTTCGGGCTGCGTCAGCAGCAGGGCCACTTCGGCCATGGCGCGGAACAGGGGCAGCGACAGCGAAGCGGCGCCCGCCTGCATCGGGTAGTTGCCGTGCACGCGCTGCGCGTGCAACTGGCGGTTCAGACGGCAGCGCACCAGGCGCAGGCCGGCGCGCCGTACGGCGTCGGCGATTTCGGGCAGGACCAGGCGCAAATGGCGCAATGCCGCTTCCTCGTCGGAGGCCAGTTCCAGCAGCACGCCGTCGCCGGACGGTTCCATCTGGATCACGACCCGGCCGATGCCGATGATGATCAGTTCGACGCGCAGCGCCACCTTGCCGCGCCGTTTCGGCGTGGCGTCCTCGTCTTCGTCGCTGGCCAGCACGCGCAGCAGCAGGCGCTGGCCGCCCCAGCCATACACGGCAAAGCGCCACGCTTCGCTGTCGACCGTCAAGGGCGGGCGGGCGCCTTCGCGCAGCAGGGCCGGCTGTTGCTCGGCCATGAACAAATTGCCCGGCACGTGCTGGCCGCGCGCCTGTTCCTGCAGGGCCGCGTATTGTTCGCCATACGTGCGCACCATCACGCGCCACGAGGCGGCCAGCTGCGCCGCGTCGGGCGGTTGCCATATCAGCTGGCGCGTGAAGAAGAGCTGGTTGACCTGCATGGCGCTGCTGTCGCGCGGCAAGGCGCCGCCCGTACCCTCGGCATTCGGCTTGATGAGGGATGCCAGGCTGTCCTGTCCCTGCTGCAGCTGGGCGGGCAGGGTGCCGGCGTCGGGCGCGGGCGCCATGTAGGGGCCGATCGGCACCAGCGGCTGCACCACGCCAGGCACCATCGGCGTAGCGGGGCTGACGTCGAAGCGCTGGGTAATCAGGGGCACCGGGTTGCCCGATGCAATGCGGTCTATCGCCATGTCATTGCTTCCTGCTGATGCATATTCATCCGATCCGCCATCGTGTCCTGCCGGTAATTATTGTAGTAAAGAAAGAATCAGCTTGCTCATGCTCTGGCTTTGCTTGAGCATGGCCGTACTCGCTTGCATCAGCATTTGCGCCGACGTCATGTTGGCGCTTTCAGCCGCGTAATCGACGTCCATGATGCGGCCGATGGCGGCCTTGGTGTTGGTGACCATATTGGACAAGTTATTGTAGACGTGGCCGAGCCGGTTCGCGGTGGCGCCCAGCGCCGAGCGCACGCTGCCGACCTTGTCGACGGCTGCCGCCAGCATGTCGATCATGCCGTTGGCGCTGCTGTTGCTGGCAAATTCGCTGCCGGCTGTGGCGCCCGGCGCGAAATTGACGGAGATCGCCTGCAGCGCAGTGTTGAGCGCACCCATGTCGCCCGCCACGCTGAACTGCATGGTCTCGCTGCCGGTGGCGCCGATCTGGAACGTCATGGCTTGCGACAAGGTGCCCATGCCGGCGCTGCCGTTGCCCAGCAATAAAGTGCCGCCGTAGCGGGTGTTCGTCATGACGTTGTACAGCTCGGCGCCCAGCGCATCGTATTCGCCCTGCATGGCGTCGCGGTCCTTCTGGTTCGACGAGGCGTCCGCCGCCTGGGTGGCCAGGTCTTTCATGCGCACGAGCATGCTGGTGACTTCGCCAAACGCGCCTTCGGCCGTTTGCAGCAGGGAAGTACTGTTTTGCGTGTTGCGCATGGCCACCGCCATGCCGCTGGTCTGGGCGCTCAGCCTGGTGGCGATCTGCAAGCCGGCCGCGTCGTCCATGGCCGAGTTGATGCGAAAGCCCGTGGAGAGGCGCGTCATCGACGTCGACAGCATTTGCTGTGCCCAGCCCATGGCTCGCTGGGCAGATAGTGCGGCAGTATTGGTATGAATGCTCAGCACGCGGCGGCTCCAGTGGACGATTGTTCGGTGTTCTACCTTGTATAGGCGACTATGCCGGCAACATCGTTAAACATGATGGCAATTTAGTTCAATATGCTGGAAATTCCCGGCACTGCAGGCGAAAAAAAAGCCAGACCGGAGTCTGGCTTCGAGAGACTGGCCGCGAGCGGCCGGGTCAATATTATTGCAGCAGGGACATGACCATCGAGGACATGCTGTTGCTTTGTTTCAGCATCGCGGTACCAGCTTGCAGCAGCATTTGCGACGACGTCATGTTCGAGCTTTCGGTAGCGAAGTCGGTGTCCATGATGCGGCCGGTAGCAGCTTTGGTGTTGGTGGCGATGTTCGACAAGTTGGTGTTGACGTGGTCCAGACGGTTAGCCGTCGCGCCCAGTGCCGAACGCAATGTGCTGACGCTGTCGATGGCGGTAGCCAGCAGGCCGATATTGGCGTTGGCGTTGGACGTCAGTTCCGTGGCGCCTGCCGCGGCGGCGCTCGAGAAGTTGGCGCTCAGGCCGGTCAGGGCTGCGTTCAGCGAGCTCAGGTTGCCCGAAACGTCGAACGTCATTTTTTCCGTCGAGCTTGCGCCGATCTGGAACGTCATCGACGTCGACAGCGTGCCGTCAGCTGCGGCGCTACCTTTGCCCAGCAGCTTGGTGCCGCCGAACGTGGTGTTGGTCATGACGTTGTACAGTTCCTGGCCCAATGCGTTGTACTCGGCTTGCATGGCGGTCTTGTCGGCGGCGGTCGACGAAGCATCGGAAGCTTGGGTAGCCAAGTCTTTCATGCGCACCAGCATGTTGGTCACTTCAGCGAACGCGCCTTCAGCCGTTTGCAGCATCGAGGTGCTGTTTTGCGTGTTGTTCATCGCAACGGTCATGCCGCTCGTTTGTGCTTTCAGACGGGTGGCGATTTGCAGGCCGGCAGCATCGTCCATTGCCGAGTTGATACGGAAGCCGGTGCTCAGGCGCGTCATCGAAGTCGACAGTTTGGATTGGGTATTCGAGATCGAATTTTGTGCCGACAGGGAGGCAGCGTTGGTGTGAAGGCTCAGCATGGTGTCATTCCTAATTAGGTGGTTACGGTGAGGAGCGACGATTTATCTGCTCCTATCAGTACAAGACGACCGTGCCGCCATCTTAATTAAATGCTTTAAGGAAATTTTTTAAAATAAATGCGGTTTGTCGGTTCACCGGCTCGTCCTGATGCTGTTGCGGCATGCTGGCGCCAGGCGCGCACGAAAAAAAAGCCAGACCGGAGTCTGGCTTCGAGAGACTGGCCGCGAGCGGCCGGGTCAATATTATTGCAGCAGGGACATGACCATCGAGGACATGCTGTTGCTTTGTTTCAGCATCGCGGTGCCAGCTTGCAGCAGCATTTGCGACGACGTCATGTTCGAGCTTTCGGTAGCGAAGTCGGTGTCCATGATGCGGCCGGTAGCGGCTTTGGTGTTGGTGGCGATGTTCGACAGGTTGGTGTTGACGTGGTCCAGGCGGTTAGCCGTCGCGCCCAGTGCCGAACGCACGGTGCTGACGCTGTCGATGGCGGTGGCCAGCAGGCCGATGGTGGCGTTGGCAGTGCTGGTCAGTTCGTTGGCGCCGGTCGAGGCACCCGACGAGAAGTTTTTGCTCAGGCCGCTCAGGGCCGTGTTCAGCGATGCCAGGTTGGTCGACACGTCGAAGCTCATTTTCTCGGTCGAGCTCGCGCCGATCTGGAAGGTCATCGAAGTCGACAAGGTGCCCTTGGCTGCGCCGCTGCCGTCGCCCAGCAGTGCCGTGCCGCCGAACGTGGTGTTGGTCATCACGTTGTACAGTTCCTGGCCCAATGCATTGTATTCAGCTTGCATGGCGGTCTTGTCGGCGGCGGTCGACGAAGCATCGGAAGCTTGGGTCGCCAAGTCTTTCATGCGCACCAGCATGTTGGTTACTTCTGCGAACGCGCCTTCAGCCGTTTGCAACAGCGAGGTGCTGTTTTGCGTGTTGTTCATCGCAACGGTCATGCCGCTGGTTTGTGCTTTCAGGCGGGTGGCGATCTGCAGGCCGGCAGCGTCGTCCATGGCCGAATTGATGCGGAAGCCGGTGCTCAGGCGCGTCATCGAAGTCGACAGTTTGGATTGGGTATTCGAGATCGAATTTTGTGCCGACAGGGAGGCAGCGTTGGTGTGAAGGCTCAGCATGGTGTCATTCCTAATTGGGTGGTTACGGGTAGGAGCGACTGTTTATCTGCTCCTACCCGTACAAGGCGACCCTGCATTCCACTTTATTAAATGCCGTATGGAAATTTATTTTTCATTGCCATAATGATAGGCTGTGCAAGTTCAATCGGCCACGCCGCCGTGCTCCGCCTCCCATTGCTTGCGGCTGCTTTTCAGGATGTCGATGACCAGCAAGGCCTTCGCTTCGTCGGCGCACAGGTCTTCCATGAACATGGCGTTATTGTTGCGTACCCATTCCAGTGGCATTTCCCACCAGGCCAGTTCCAGCAACGCGGCACGGACTTTTTCCGTGAAGCGGTAGCGGATCAGGCGCGCCGGCGAACCCGCATAGATGCCATAAGGTTCCGAACGGAAATTCGGTGGCAGCAGCGAGCGGGCGCCGATGACGCAGCCGTTTTCGATCACGCTGCCGCCCAGCACCATTGCTTCGTCGCCGATCCACACATCGTTCTTGATCACCGTGTCGGCATACTGTGGCGGCGGCGTATTTTTCAAGCCATCGCCGAGGATCGACAGCATGAACGTCGAGACCGTGCGCATTTCATGCTGGCCATTGAGGATGAAACTCAGGCGCGAGCCACCGGCCACATAGCGTCCGACGCACAGGCTTTGCTGTCCGCTGTCATATTTCACCAGTGAACCGACGCCGAAACAGGAGCCGCGCCCAATATAAAAGTGGCCGCTCTGCGGTTCCTGGTCCAGCCAGTTGCGGAAAAATTGATGGGGCAGGGTGCTGATGGCGCCATCCGCGTAGCCCAGTACCGTGAATTGCGCCGACCATGGGTGGTTCTCCGCTACGCCGGAAAAATTGGTTTCGGTGGAAATTTGCATCAGGCGATGTTCCGTATCACTTCTTGTTGCAGTGCGGGTGCGGCGATCATGGCGATAATGGCGTCCACGGTCGCCATCTCCAGATCGGGATAGATGGGCAGGCAGATCACTTGCGACGACGCCAGCCGCGCCACGGGCAGGTTCGCGTGCGCCGCGGACGGCATGCCTCGGTACATGGGGAAGTCGCTGATGAGCGGGTAAAAATAGCGGCGCGCGTAGATTTCCTGGTCGCGCAGCAACTGGAACAGGGCGTCGCGCGACAGCGGGTAGCCGGGGCCGACCAAGATGGGGAAATACGCGTTGTTGGCGGCCTCGGCATCGCCTTGCTGCACGCAGGTAATGCCACCGATGCCGGCCAGCTGCTGGCGGTAATGCGCATCGATCGCCTTGCGCTTCTGGCGCGCGCCGTCGATGCCCTTGAGCTGCAGCAGGCCGAAGGCGGCATTGATCTCGCTCATCTTGCCATTGATGCCGGCGGCCACAACCGTGACTTCATCGACGAAGCCGAAGTTTTTCAGGTGGTCGATGCGTTGCTTGGTCTTGGCGTCGGGGCAGACGATGGCGCCGCCTTCGAAGGTGTTGAAGATCTTGGTGGCGTGAAAGCTGATCACGGAAAGGTCGCCGTGATTGAGCACGCTGCCACCGCGGTGGCGTACGCCAAACGCATGCGCCGCATCGTAGATCACCTTCAGGTTGTAGTTGTCGGCAATTTTCTCGATGGCTTCGATGTCGCATGGCCGGCCGTAGCAGTGCACGGGCATGATGGCGGTGGTCTGCGGCGTGATGGCCGCCTCGATTTTGGTTGGGTCGAGGTTCAGGCTGTGCGGCTCGATGTCGGCAAAGACCGGCTTGATGTTGTTCCACAGCAGGGAATGAGCGGTGGCGACAAACGAGTACGGCGTCGTGATCACTTCACCATTGATGCGCAGCGCCTGCAAGGCCGTCATCAATGCCAGCGTGCCATTGGCGAACAGGCAGATATGCTTGACGCCCAGGTAGTCGCACAGCGCCTGCTCGAGCTGCTGGTGGAACGGGCCGCCATTGGTCAGGATCTTGTTGTCCCAGATCGTTTCCAGATACGGCAGGAAATCCTCCAGCGGCGGCAGCAGGGGCTGGGTGACATAGACGGGTTTGTTTTTTTGAGCGCTCATCATAATCCGATCGGCGGGTTGGGCACGGCCACGGGCGCTTCGAACGAAACTGGCGGCAAGCCTTCGCACCAGCGTTGCCAGGCCATGCGCAGGCCATTTTCCAGCCCTTCCGTGATCAGCTTGGGCTTGCCCAGGATCGAGCGCTCCAGGCGGTGCCGCATGCTGAAACGGTAGGCGCCCAGCAGCATGGGGTTGGCCGCCATGGACACGCTCTTGCGCACGAAATCCTCTTCGTCGGTGGCGATGAAGTCATCGAGTTCGACCTGGCGCATGATCATGTTGCCGGCGCGGCTAGGCATGGTGGGACCTGCCGTCGTGAGCGTGGGCACGCCCATCCACAGCGCATGCAGGGTCGTCGTGCTGCCGCAATACGGGAAGGCGTCGAGGCAGATATCGATGCGGTGATGGATGGCCATGAATTGGGCCATGCTCGTGCGTCCTTCGAAGGTCAGGCGCTCCGGCGCAATGCCTTCTTCCGCGAACCAGGCAGCCAGTTGTGGCGGCGCTTCCGATTTCGGCATGGCCGCCACGATCATTTTGGAATCGGGGACGGCGCGCAGCACCCTGGCCCAGCGCGCGATGACCTGGCGATTGATTTTGTTGGTGCGGTTGAAACTGCCAAACGTGATATAGCCATTTGCCAATACGGGCGCCGGCTCAATGCTGGGCGCAAGCTCGGATGGCAGGAATGGCACGCAGGCGGGGAGCAGCATCAGTTTTTCGGAGAACTGGCTGCCCAATTCGTCCGGCGGCGTGAAGTACTGATCGCTCAGATAGTAATCGATCGCCTGCAGTCCCGTCGTGAGCGGGTAGCCGATCCAGCTGGCCTGGACTGGGGCGGGCTTGGCGGCAAACATGAGCAGCCGGTTCTTGCCCGTGTGGCCGGACAGATCGATCAGGATGTCGATGCCATCGTCGCGGATCAGCTGGCCCAGGTCCGGATCGGACAGGTGCTCGACCTGGCGCCAGTGGGGAATGACTTCCCGCAAGCGCTCCGTGATATCGTCGTTTTGCGGATTGTTATGGTAGGCATACAGTGACAACCGGGCGCCATCGGCGATATTTTCCAGGATCGGGATGAGGAAGTGCGGTACCGGATGGTTGAGCAGATCGCCTGACACGAAGCCTACCTTCAGGGTGCGCAGCGGGTCGCGGGTATTGTCGTGCCCGCGTGGGCTTTTGGCGACGCGCTTTTCGAAGGTGTCGCTAAAGCGCTGATGTTCGGCAAACAGTGTCTCGGCGTCAATGTTTGCGCTATGCGACAGCAAGAACAGGTAGTTGCTGAACAGGGTTTCCCACAGCGGGCAAACGGCCAGCCCCTTGCGGCACGTTTCAATGGCTTCGTCTATTCGGCCGATATTGCTGAAAGTGGCGCTGATATTGACGTAGGCATCGCGATAGTCTGGGTTGATTGCCAGCGTCTTGTGATAGCACTCGAGGGCCAGCAGGGGTTCGTTCATGATCACATGGCAATTGCCGAGCGCAAAGTGAGCGCGATCGAATTCGGGGTCGATAGCGAGAGCGGCAAGATAACTCTGCTTGGCCAGTTCGATTTGATTCTGCGCCTGCTGTGTCGATCCCCGGTTAATGAGCGCCGAGGTGTTTTTTGGATTCAATTCCAGCGCGCGCGCGTAGGCAGCGATCGCTTCGTCGTACGCTTTCAATTCCTGTAGAACGACCCCGAGGTTGTTATGCGTCTCGCTATTGTCTGGTTCGTATTTAATTGCCTGGCGATATGGCGCGACAGCTTGCTCGAAGCGCTTGATGTTGTTGTAGTAGTCGCCCAGATGCTTGTGCATTGCAGCGTTCTCAGGTGCCATATCAATGGCCTGCTGAAAGTACTTCAGCGCATTGTCCCTGTCCTCGGCGGCTCCGTAGGCGATGGCGAGCTGGGCGCTCGCTGGCCCATCGTCTGGTTGCAGGTGATACGCACGCGTGCAGTACTCGATGGCTGCCGCGTAGTTTTTCTGTTTGCATTGAAGCAAGCCCAGATTGCTTAGCGCCTGAGGGAAATCGCCATCGAGCGCGATCGCCTGTTCATACGCGGCGATGGCTTCCTCAGCCTTCCCCAGCCACTGAAACGCGCGTCCCAGGTTATTGTGCAGCTTGGCGTCGTCCGCATGCAAAATGATGCCAGACTGGCAAATTTTTACCGCACTCTCGTATTCTCCGGCCTCATGCAGCGCCGCCGCCAAGTTGGCATGTGCCGCCTTGGTGCGTGGCGCCAGTTGCAGTACGGCCCGATAGCTGACGATGGCCGCTTGCCATTGTTTCAGGTCTAGCTGCGCATTGCCCAGATTCAGATAAATTTCCGCGTCGCCCGGCAGCAGGGCCAGCGCGCGTTGATAGCACGCGATGGCTTCGGCGCTGCGCTGCATGAGCTGTAATGTATTGCCGAGATTGAAATGGCCCTTGGCATAATCGGGACGCAGCGCCAGCGCTTGCCGGTAGGCCTGTTCGGCCTGCTCTAGCTTGCCTTGCGCCTGCAGCGCTGCCGCCAGGTTGCCATGCGCCTCGACAAAGTCCGGATTCAGTTCCAGCGCCCGGGTATAGCTGGCCACGGCTTGCGCATACATACCGCGTTCCTGCCATGCGGTACCCAGGTTGCCATGCGCTTCGGCATCGTTGGGCGCCAGCTGCACGGTTTTTTGCAGGGCCTCGAAGGCATCCTTGCCCTGTAATTGCAGGGCGGTGCCCAGCACGCTCCAGGCAAAGTCGGAGTCGGGATAGCGCTGTGTCAGGGCGTGGCTGGCCACTTCCAGTTCGGCATGGTGGCCGGCTTGATACAACTCAATGACGTGCTGTGTTTCCTGCGCTGTGGGCGTGCTGGCGATCGCCGTTTCGATGCGGCTGCGCAAGCCTTGCGACTGTTCGTTGTCGAGCCCGCGCGCGATGGCCGCCGTCACGATCTCCAGCGCCTGTTCGCGTTCGCCCGCCTTGAGCAAGCCATCCGCATACGACAGCCAGAACTGGCCTTCGTCGGGGTTCACCGACAGCGCCTTGTGCAGATACGGCAAGCCGGCCTCGTATTGCCCGACCTGTCCCGCCAATAAGCCCATATTGTGGTTGGCGATGGCGTGATAGGGATGCGCCTGCAAAATCGCCAGGTAAAGCTCTTCCGCCTCGGCAAAACGGCCAGCCTGGTGTTCGGTAATTGCCTGCTGCAATTCGGCGTCGAGGGGCACTGCGGGAAGGGCGTTTGCGTTCATGGGCGGGCGGAAGGTGAAATAGTTAGCAGAGGGAATTGTAACTGGTGAAAGTGCTTCTGAGAAACTTTCCAGGTGGAATTTATCCAGGAATGCTGTCGCAATGCAAACTTGGTGTTGCTGGCTGGTCAAAGCGCGGGGAAAAGTGGCTGTTTTAAAAACCTTGCAGGCGGATGGGCGGCATGCCTTGTGCCGGGCTGCTGGTATGATGCCCGTGAATTGGCGTCGTCCTTGCCGGACGGACGCTGTCCGATATCGTTCACTTTTCAGCTGGGATATGCAAAACATTTTGATCATTGGCTCGTCGGGCCATGCGAAGGTCGTCATTGATGTGGTCGAACGGCAGGGGGTCTTTCGCATTGCCGGCTTGATCGACCCATTCCGGACGGTCGGCGAGGAAACCTCGGGCTATCGCGTCCTGGGCGCCGAGTCCGATTTGCCGGTCCTGGTGGAACAGCTCGCCGTGCAAGGAGTGCTGGTGGCCATCGGCGATAACTTCGTGCGGTCAAGCGTGACCGCCCGCGTGGCGGCATTGTGCCCGCAATTGCCCTTCGTCAGCGCCGTGCATCCGCAGGCAAGCGTCGCCAGGGCCGTGCGTATCGGCGCGGGCAGCGTGGTGATGGCGGGGGCGGTGATCAATCCCGGCTGTGACGTTGGGCACGGTTGTCTCGTCAACACGCGCGCCTCGCTCGATCACGATTCCGTGATGGAGGCCTTTTCCAGCCTGGCGCCTGCCGCTGCGACGGGCGGCGGCTGCTTCATAGGCATGTGCAGCGCCCTGGGCATGGGCGCCTTGCTGCTGCAGCGCATGCGCATAGGCAGCCATTGCGTGATTGGCGCCGGCGCCGTGGTGACGCGGCCCGTGGCCGATCTGTGCGTCAGTTATGGCACGCCGGCAAAAACGATACGCAGCCGCCTGGCCGGCGACAAGTATCTGTAAGCCCATGGCAGCCGCAGCGGGGCAGCGCTACCGGCTGCGGTAGCGCTGCTGCTGCATGCCGGGCGACCGGCTTACATATTCGGATAGTTCGGCCCGCCGCCGCCTTCCGGTGTCACCCACACGATGTTCTGCGTCGGATCCTTGATGTCGCAGGTCTTGCAGTGCACGCAGTTCTGCGCATTGATCTGCAGGCGTTCGGCGCCGTCGTCGTTCTTCACGAACTCGTACACGCCGGCGGGACAGTAACGCGCTTCCGGACCTGCATACGTGGCCAGGTTGACGTCGACGGGCACGCTGGCGTTCTTCAACGTCAGGTGGATCGGCTGGTCTTCCGCGTGGTTCGTGTTCGAGATGAACACGGACGACATCTTGTCGAAGGTCAGCTTGCCATCGGGTTTCGGATACACGATCTTTTTCGACTGGGCTGCCGGTTTCAGGCATTCGTGGTCGCCATGCGAATGGTGCAGGGTCCACGGCGCCTTGCCGCGGAAGATCAGCTGGTCGATGCCCGTCATCAGGCTGCCCAGGTACAAGCCTTTCGACAGCCATGGCTTGACGTTGCGCGCCACGTGCAGCTCTTCATGCAGCCAGGATTTTTCAAAGGCGACAGGGTAGCTCGTCAGTTCATCGTGCTGGCGCTGTTCGCCCAGCGCGTCGAAGGCCGCGTCCGCCGCCAGCATGCCGCTCTTGATGGCGGCGTGGCTGCCCTTGATGCGGCTCATGTTCAGGAAACCCGCATCGCAGCCGATCAGTGCGCCGCCGGCAAACACCAGTTTCGGCAACGATTGCAGGCCGCCGGCCGCGATCGCCCGCGCGCCGTACGAAATGCGCTTGCCGCCTTCGAAGAACTTGCGGATTTCCGGATGCGTCTTGTAGCGCTGGAATTCCTCGTACGGCGACAAATACGGGTTTTCGTAGTTCAGTCCTACCACGTAGCCCACCATCACCTGGTTGTTTTCCAGGTGGTACAGGAAGGAGCCGCCGTAGGTTTTCGTGTCCAGCGGCCAGCCGCTCGAGTGAATCACCAGGCCCGGCTTGTGCTGGGCCGGGTCGATTTCCCACAATTCCTTGATGCCGATGCCGTACGATTGGGGATCCTTGCCGGCGTTCAAGTCATACTTGGCCATCAATTGCTTGCCCAGGTGGCCGCGCGCGCCTTCGGCGAACAGCGTGTACTTGGCGTGCAATTCCATGCCCAGCTGGAAGTCGGGACCTGGTTCGCCATCGCGCTTGACGCCCATGTTGCCGGTCGCCACGCCTTTCACGGAGCCGTCGTCGTTGTAGAGGATTTCCGCGGCAGGGAAGCCCGGGAAGATTTCCACACCCAGGTTTTCCGCCTGCTGGCCCATCCAGCGCACCACATTGCCCAGGGAGACGATGTAGTTGCCGTGGTTTTCAAAGCAGGCCGGCACGGCGAAGCCTGGCGTTTTATACGCTTTCGTTTCGGTCAGGAACAGGATGCGGTCTTCCGTCACTTCCGTGTTCAGGGGCGCGCCCAGTTCTTTCCAGTTCGGAATCAGTTCCGTCAGCGCTTTCGGGTCCATGATGGCGCCCGACAGGATATGCGCGCCCAGTTCGCCGCCTTTTTCCAGCACGCAGACGGACACTTCCTGGCTCTTTTCAGCGGCCAGCTGCTTCAGGCGGATCGCCGCGGCCAAGCCTGCGGGGCCACCGCCGACGATCACCACGTCATACTCCATGGTTTCGCGCGGTCCGTACTGTTCAACTAAGTTATTAGGCTGTGTCATGGTCTCGATTGTCAGTTACTCAATTAGGTAGCAAGGATAGGGAATAAAGCATCATCGGGGGAATTTAAGCACGAGTGTGCTTGTTTTTGGCGAGGATTGCAACTTTGGCGCCATTTTGCGTGACATTGCCCCTCGCCGCAATCTAAATCCGGCCATTTTGTGTAATGATGGCGTTTACTTTTGCTCGAGTGCGCTGCGGGGGAATTTGCCCGATTGCCATAGGCACGGCGTAAAGTGTTGTCTAAAATAAAACAGGAGTAGCTCGTGGGCATAGAAGTCAATTTCGAGGGCAAGATTGCCCTGATTACCGGCGCATCGAGCGGCCTCGGCGCGCGCTTTGCGAAAGTGCTGGCCCAGGCGGGCGCACAGGTCGTGCTGGCGTCGCGCCGCACCGAACGCCTGAAGGAATTGCGCGCCGAAATCGAAGCGGACGGCGGCGCCGCGCACGTGGTGTCGCTCGACGTGACCGACTTCGCCAGCATCAAGTCGGCCATCGCGCATGCGGAAACGGAAGCGGGCCCCATCGATATCCTCGTCAACAATTCCGGTGTCTCCACCACGCAACGCCTGGTCGACGTCACGCCCGAAGATTACTCGTTCGTGATGGACACCAATCTGCGCGGATCGTTCTTCGTGGCCCAGCAAACGGCCAAGCGCATGATCGCGCGCGCCAAGGGCGACCCGAAGAAACAGCACCGCATCATCAATATCGCCTCGATGGCGGGCTTGCAGGTATTGCCGCAGATCGGCGTGTATTGCATGAGCAAGGCGGGCATGGTGCACATGACGCGCGCCATGGCCGTGGAGTGGGGCAAGTACGGCATCAACACGAACGCCATCTGCCCCGGCTACATTTCCACGGAAATCAATGAAGATTACTTTGCCACCGAGCAGGGCAAGAAGCTGATCGAAATGCTGCCGAATAAACGCCCGGGCAAGCCGGAAGACCTCGACGGCCTGCTGCTGTTGCTGGCGGGCGAGGATTCGCATTTCATCAATGGCGCCATCATTTCGGCCGATGGCGGCATGAGCACCTTCTAGGGTGTCAGCTTGCGCTGCAGCCCTAGCGCTGCAGCTGCAGTCCCACCAGCTTGTGCACGAGCTCCGACGACGTCGACGCGGCGAACTTGCGCATCAGCTTGGCGCGGTGCATTTCCACCGTGCGGGGGCTCAGGTCGACCTGGCGGGCGATGACCTTGCTGGTCTTGCCTTCCACCAGCAGGGCGGCGATTTCGCGCTCGCGCGGGGTCAGCTCCGCTGTCACGGGACGTTTCTCGCTGACATCCTCGAACGTCCAGATGCCCGGCCCCAGCGGTTCCTTCGGCAGCATGGCGTGGCCCGTGACGTGGCACCAGAACAATTCACCATTACTGCGGCGCATGATGCGCTCGTCCGAATAGCGGCCCTTGGCGTTCATGATGGGGATGATGCGGTCACCGGTGCGCAGGAATTCGTCGTGCGTGGGGTAGAGTACTTCGAACGACTGGTCGTCCAGCTGGGCGCGCGCATAGCCGAACATGGCTGCCAGCGCTTCGTTGCAGCTACGCATGATACGGTTTTCCGACATGCACATGCCCACGGGCGCGTGCAGGAAGATGCTTTCATAATCGATGGCTGACGCGGCGTTCATCTGATACGTATCACTCTCACAGGGGGATTGCCGGCACGGCGCCGGTAGTTCTACGGTATTGTACTTTCCACTCGCGTATTTTATGCTGAGTCGCTGCCTGAGTCATGGACTCAAGACCAAAGCTTAACAAAAGATAGAGGGACACCCATGAATAAAGTTTATCCTGACGCCGCCTCGGCGCTGGCCGGTATCGTCCAAGATGGCCAGACCATCGCCGTCGGCGGCTTCGGCCTGTGCGGCATTCCCGAAGCCCTGATCGGCGCCTTGCGCGATTCGGGCGTGACGGGCCTGACTGCCATTTCGAATAACGCGGGCGTGGACGGCTTCGGCCTGGGCCAGCTGTTGACCACGCGCCAGATCAAGAAAATGATCGCCTCCTACGTGGGTGAAAACAAGGAATTCGCACGCCAGTACCTGGCTGGCGAACTGGAACTGGAATTCACGCCGCAAGGCACCCTGGCCGAAAAACTGCGCGCCGGCGGCGCCGGCATTCCCGCCTTCTTCACCAAGACGGGTGTGGGCACCATCGTTGCCGACGGCAAGGAAATCCGTGAATTCGACGGCGAGCAATACGTGATGGAACGCAGCCTTGTGGCCGACGTGGCGCTGGTCAAAGCCTACATGGCCGATCGCGCCGGCAATTTGGTCTACCGCAAAACGGCGCGCAATTTCAACCCGAACGTGGCCATGGCCGGCAAGATCACCATCGTGGAAGTGGAAAAACTGGTGGAAGTGGGCGAGATCGACCCGGACCAGGTCCACACGCCGAGCATCTTCGTGCACCGCATCGTGGTCAACGCGAACCCGGAAAAACGCATCGAGCAGCGCACCGTGCGCAGCGAAGCATAAAACAGAATACGGAGATTACTATGGCTTGGACACGTGACGAAATGGCCGCGCGCGCGGCAAAGGAATTGCAGGATGGCTTTTATGTGAACCTGGGCATCGGCTTGCCGACCCTGGTGGCGAACTATGTGCCGGAGAACATCGAGGTATTCCTACAGTCGGAAAACGGTTTGCTGGGCATCGGCCCGTTCCCGACCGACGCGGAAGTCGATGCCGACCTGATCAACGCTGGCAAGCAGACGGTGACGGCCTTGCCAGGCGCCGCCTACTTCAGCTCGGCCGATTCCTTCGGCATGATTCGCGGCGGCAAGATCAATCTGGCCATCCTGGGCGCCATGCAAGTGTCGGAAAAGGGCGATCTGGCGAACTGGATGATTCCAGGCAAGATGGTCAAGGGCATGGGCGGCGCGATGGATCTCGTCGCCGGCGTCAAGAGAGTCGTCGTGCTGATGGAACACGTGGCCACGGCCAAGGATGGCACGACGTCGCACAAGCTGCTGAAACAGTGCGACTTGCCGCTGACGGGCGTGGGCGTGGTTGACGTCATCATCAGCGACCTGGGCGTCATCGACGTGACGGAAAACGGCTTGAAGCTGGTGGAACTGGCGCCGGGCGTGACCAAGGAGCAGGTGCAGGCGGCCACGGGCGCGGAACTGGACGTTTCCGCCGTGTAAGCTCGGCGTAGCGTCGTATGGAAGCGGGGCGGACAGTGATGTCCGCCTTTTTTTATGCGTTCGCCTTGCCGCGCAATGCGTCCAGGCTGTAGGCGCCGGCGCCCGCTGCCGCGAAGTACAGGAAGGTGAAGCAGTACATGACGGCCATTTCGCCGCCGTTCAGGATCGGCAGGAAACCGGCGGGCGCGTGCGCCATGAAATAGGCGGCCGCCATCTGGCCCGACAGGATGAAGGCGACGGGGCGCGTGAACAGGCCGACCAGCAGCAAGATACCGCCGACCAGCTCGATGACGCCGGCCACGCCCATCACGGAAAACAGTTGCAGGCCGTCGAACATGGCCACGTGCGGCGCGCCGAACAGCTTGGCCGTGCCGTGTTGCAGGAAGAGAAAGCCGAGGATGATGCGCAGCAGGCCCAGCAGGCGTGGGCTCCAGGTGGCGTAAAAAGCGGGCGAGAGGGACATGAGTGCTCCATTCAAAAGTGAGGATGGTTCGGTGTCAGGCTTGCATTAACGCAATGTCATTATGCGGGAGCCTGGCGGCGAAAAGTAAGCAGTACTGTAATGGTTTTTCATTCATTGATCATCGTGATAAATATTGACGCATGATTTACTATGTGTTGATGATGCGATATGGCCCGCGCACAATGAAAAAAGCCCCGCAGATCGCTCTGCGAGGCTTCCAATGGAGAGTACAGCTTACTTGACGATATTTACGCTTGGTGCAACGTAGGCGTCGTCGGTCGGGTGGGTGGGATGGGCCAGTTCGCTATGCAGCTTGTCCATGTCCAGTTCCTTTTCCCATTTCGACACGACGATGGTGGCCACGCCGTTGCCGACGAAATTGGTCAGCGCGCGGCATTCGCTCATGAAGCGGTCGATGCCCAGAATCAGCGCCATGCCGGCCACAGGAATCGTCGGCACCACGGCCAGGGTGGCGGCCAGGGTAATGAAGCCGGCGCCGGTGATGCCGGACGCGCCTTTCGAGGTCAGCATCGCCACGCCCAGGATGGTCAGTTCTTGCCAGATGGTCAGTTCCGTGTTGGTTGCTTGCGCCACGAACAGGGCCGCCATGGTCATGTAGATGTTGGTACCGTCCAGGTTGAACGAGTAGCCGGTAGGCACGACCAGGCCGACGACCGGCTTGGAGCAGCCCAGGCGCTCGAGTTTCTTCATCAGGGCCGGCAGGGCCGATTCCGACGAGCTCGTGCCCAGCACGATCAGCAGTTCTTCCTTGATGTACAGCAGGAAGCGGCCGATGGAGAAGCCCGTGTACTTGGCGATCAGGCCCAGCACGACGAAGACGAACAGGAAGCAGGTCAGGTAGAACGAGCCCATCAGTTTGGCCAGCGGGATCAGCGATGCCAGGCCGTATTTGCCGATGGTGAAGGCCATCGCGCCGAACGCGCCGACAGGAGCGACTTTCATGATGATGTTGACCATGCCGAAGATGGCATGCGACAACTCGTCGATCAGCTTGGTAACGGGACGGCCGCGCTCGCCCAGCAGGGACAGCGAGAAGCCGAACAGGATGGCGATCAAGAGTACTTGCAGGATGTCGCCTTTGGCGAAGGCGTCGACGAAGGTCTTCGGGATGATGTTCATCAGGAAGTCGATGGTCGACATGCCTTCGGCGTGCGTGTATTGCGCGATCGACTTCGCGTCGAGGTGGGCCGGATCGGCGTTGAAGCCGGCGCCCGGTTTGAGGATGTTAGCAACCAGCAAGCCGATGGCCAGCGCGAAGGTGGAGACCACTTCGAAGTACAGGAGCGCCTTGCCGCCCACTCTGCCGATTTTCTTGACGTCCTGCATGCCGGCGATGCCGGAGACCACGGTACAGAAGATCACGGGAGCGATGATCATCTTGATCAGTTTGATAAAGCCGTCGCCCAGCGGTTTCATGTCGACGGCGTTGGCGGGGTAGAACACGCCCAGCAGCACGCCGGCCACGATGGCGAACAGCACCTGTACGTACAGGATTTTATAGAATGGTTTTTTCACGAGTGGTCTCCTCTTGCGGGTTGATGCTGCGATCATCCGCGCATTGCCAGGCCGGCTCAATTGTGGATAACCGCAGATATGCATTTTCGCTATATCGGGTATTGCGCCATGGCGGGCGTGCCAGCAGTGTGCTGCGGCGCAGCATTTCAGCCGCGCGCTTGGAGCATTGCCCGCGCTGCGCTACACTGCCGTAGCGTCGCGCGCGGGGCAGCCGGCAAATCGCCGATTTCTTTGTTTTTTACTACCAAATAACGACGCCGGACAAAACCGTAGCTCCGGTGTTATAAGGAATGGCATGATTGAAGCGAGCATCAAATCCGTGCAATGCATCTCTCCCGCAGGCTTGCATACCATGTCGTACAAGGAGTGGGGCGCGCCCGACAATCCGAACGTGCTCGTCTGCGCCCATGGCGTGACGCGCGTGGCGGACGACTTCGACAACCTGGCGCGTGCCATGGCCAGCGATTACCGCGTGATCTGCCCCGACGTGGTGGGCCGCGGGCGCTCGGGCTGGCTGGCCAATCCCCAGTTCTACCGCGTGCCGCAATATGTGAGCGACATGGTGACCCTGCTGGCGCGCGTGTTGGCCAATGGCGAGCGCCAGACGGTGGACTGGTTCGGCACCTCGATGGGCGGCTTGATCGGCCTGGGCCTGGCGTCGTTGCCTCACAGCCCGATCAGCAAGCTGGTGCTGAACGATATCGGCCCGACCCTGGCGCCCGAAGCCTTGCAGCGCATCGGCGACTACATCGGCCAGGACTTGCGTTTCGAGACGTTCGAGCAGGGCGCCAAGTTCGTGCGCGACGTGTCCGCCAGCTTCGGCCCGCACACGGACGCGGAATGGCATAAACTGGCGGTGGATGTGTTGCGGCAAGATAAGGATGGCCACTGGCGCCGCCACTATGATATGGGACTGGCCATGCCGTTCCGCTCGGCCACGCCGGAATCGGCGGCCAGCGACGAAGCCATGCTGTGGGCCGCGTATGACGCCGTGCGCTGCCCGACTCTGCTGGTGCGCGGGTCGGAATCCGATTTGCTGTCGCACGAGACGGCCACGCGCATGCTGGGTCGCGGCCCGAAAGCGGAACTGGTGGAAATCGCCGGCGTGGGCCATGCGCCCACTTTCGTCCATGACGACCAGATCGCCATTGCCCGCAAGTTTTTGCTGGGCAAGTAATAATCAGTAACGCTGTACAGATTTTGAAACAACCGAAAGAAGAAGCATGGAAATTACACGATTGCACGTAGGCAAACGCCTCTCCGAAGTAGCGATACACAACAACACCATCTACCTGGCTGGACAGATCGCGGAAGACACCACGCAAGGCATCGTCGGCCAGACGCGCGAAGTGCTCGGCCACGTCGACCGTCTGCTGATGGAAGCGGGCAGCGACAAGACTTGCATCCTGTCGTGCCAGATCTACATCGCCGACATGAAGGATTTCCCCGGCATGAATGAAGTGTGGGACGACTGGGTCGCCTCCGGCCACACGCCGCCGCGCGCCACGGTGGAAGCGAAACTGGCCAATCCGGCATGCCTGGTTGAAATCGTCATCATCGCTGCAGAACGCTAAGTTTTTCAAGCTGTTGAGTCATCAAGTTTATAAGGTAATACATGGTTTCCATCTCGGCCCCGAATAGCGCCACATCGGAACAACTGGTAGAGGGCTTGAGTGCGCCGGACAGCGCGCGCGTGCTGGATGCGCTCGCGTATGCCGCCGAAGCGTATGGCGACAAGCAGACCTTTGCCGGCCGCTCCGCGCTGGAGTTCGCCATCGGCGTGGCCACCACTCTGGCTTTCCTGCGCAGCGATGCGGAAACGCGCATCGCCGGCCTGATGTTCGAGCTGACCCTGCTGGAACCCGATACGGCGGCCGACATCGAGCCCCGCTTCGGCAAGCAGGTGTGCGACCTGGCAACAGGCGTGCGCCAGCTGATCCGCTTGCGCGCGCTGACCCAGGCGCAGC
>NZ_LNCE01000070.1:0-14533 GCF_001445815.1 Janthinobacterium sp. Ant5-2-1
AGGTTAATCGGGAAGAGTTTCTTCTTGCGCGCCCGCCGATCTGCCGCGGGTGCGCGCTCTTGTAACTGTTGTAAGCCGGGCCGCTCCTCGTGTGCGGCATTGCGGCGAAGTTAATAAGAGGTTATAATCTGCAGCCTAATAAAAGTTCTCCGCAGGGTTGTTTGGTGGGGAGTGCTTTCATCTGGTTGGGGAAATACAAGAAGATGGGCAGATGCCCATTTTTTTTTTGTTGAACCGTTTGTAATGGCTCCGCAAGGGGCCATATATGACTTGAATGCGTGTTTTTGCATGGTGTCGGCGCTCATTGCTGTGCTGTCATGCCGAAAACGGGCCTTATTTCTGGAGAATTTCTTGCAGCAGTTGGGATTAATTGAAAAGACAGTTACTGGTCTGGGCTATGAGCTCGTTGATGTCGAACGTGCCGAGCGCGGACTGCTGCGCGTCTTTATTGATTTCAGCGCCGCCGATGCCGCTGAAAAAGGTCCGATCACGGTCGAAGACTGTGCCACGGTGAGTCACCAGTTATCGCATGTGTTGACGGTAGAGAACGTTCCTTACGAGCGTCTCGAGATTTCTTCCCCGGGTCTCGATCGTCCGGTGCGCAAGCTGGAAGACTTCGTCCGTTTCGCAGGCCAGGAAATCATCGTCAAGCTGACTGTGGCGATGCCGGGTACGAACAACCGGAAATCGTTCCAGGGGATTCTGCAAGAACCCGTGGGCGATAAATTGTCGTTGGAATTTGAAGGTAAGGATGGTCCGGCGATGTTGGAGTTTACGCTCGCCGATGTGGATAAGGCACGCTTGGTGCCGCAGGTGGTTTTTAAGGGACGCAAAGCATGAGCCGCGAAGTTTTATTATTGGTTGACGCGCTGGCGCGCGAAAAAAACGTCGATAAAGATGTCGTCTTCGGCGCCCTCGAATTCGCGTTGGCGCAAGCCACGAAGAAACGGTATGAGGGTGAGGTAGACATCCGCGTTTCGATCGACCGCGAAACGGGCGAATTCGAATCGTTCCGCCGCTGGCACGTCGTGCCCGATGAAGCGGGCCTGCAATTGCCGGATCAGGAGATCCTGCATTTCGAGGCAAAAGAACAGATTTCCGATATCGAAGTCGATGACCACATCGAAGAACCGATCGAATCCGTCGAATTCGGCCGCCGTTTCGCCCAGGATACTAAACAGGTCGTCCTGCAGCGTGTACGTGACGCCGAACGCGAACAGATCCTCGTCGACTTCCTGGAACGCGGCGATTCGCTCGTCACCGGCACCATCAAGCGCATGGAACGCGGCGACGCCATCGTCGAATCGGGCAAGATCGAAGCGCGTCTGCCACGCGACCAGATGATCCCGAAAGAGAATCTGCGTATCGGCGACCGTGTGCGTGCCTTCATCTTGCGTATCGACCGCAACATGCGCGGCCCGCAAGTGATTCTGTCGCGCACCGCGCCGGAATTCATCATGAAGCTGTTCGAACTGGAAGTGCCGGAAATCGAGCAAGGCATGCTGGAAATCAAATCCGCAGCCCGCGATGCCGGCGTGCGCGCCAAGATCGCCGTCTACACGGCCGACAAGCGCATCGACCCGATCGGTACTTGCGTCGGCATGCGCGGTTCGCGCGTGCAGGCCGTGACCGGCGAACTCGGTGGCGAACGTGTCGACATCGTGCTGTGGTCGGAAGATCCGGCGCAGTTCGTCATCGGCGCCCTGGCGCCGGCGAACGTGTCGTCGATCATGGTCGATGAAGAAAAACACGCGATGGATGTCGTCGTGGACGAAGAAAACCTGGCAATCGCGATTGGCCGTTCCGGCCAGAACGTGCGCCTGGCCTCGGACCTGACCGGCTGGAAGATCAACATCATGACGGCCGAAGAATCGGCTGACAAAGCTGCCCAGGAAACGGCTGCCGTGCGCATCCTGTTCATGGAAAAGCTCGATGTCGACCAGGAAGTGGCCGATATTCTGGTGGAAGAAGGTTTCGCCAGTCTGGAAGAAATCGCTTACGTGCCAATTTCCGAAATGCTGGAAATCGAATCGTTTGACGAAGATACCGTCAATGAACTCCGTACCCGTGCGCGTGATGCGCTCGTTACCGAAGCGATTGCTTCGGAAGAGGGTCTGGAAGGCATGGACGAGGCGTTGGTGGGTCTGGAAGGCATGGACCGCATTACCGCCGGCAAGCTGGGTCTGGCTGGTATCAAGACCGTTGAAGCATTTGCAGCACTGGCATACGACGAATTTGGCGCAATCCTGGCCTTGTCTGCGGACCGTGCGCGTGAACTGATTACAAGTGAATTTAAAGATGTGACCGACGATGAGATGAAGTTGGTTGACTCGAAATACGACGATCGTGCCAAGGCGTTGCAAGCCAAGGCATGGAGTCTGGCCGAATCCGCAAAGGCTTAATTTGAGTATCTTTATCATCTCCGCGACACATAGAAAAGAGGACTGAATGGCGAGTAACAACGTAGCCCAATTTGCCACCGAACTGAAGATGCCTGCAGATTTGCTGCTGACGCAGCTGCGTTCTGCCGGCGTCGAGAAAAGTTCGACGTCAGATCCATTGTCGAAAGATGATAAGGACAAGCTTTTGGATCATCTGCGCCGCACACACGGCGCAGCGGCTGACACAGAAAAGAAAAAAATCACCGTGACCCGCAAGGAAACGACTGAGATCAAGCAAGCTGACGCCACCGGCAAATCGCGCACCATCCAGGTGGAAGTGCGCAAGAAACGCACTTTCGTCCAGCGTGACGAAGCTGCGCCGGTCGCGGCAGAACCGGTCGCGCCTGCCGCACCGGTGATCGATCCCGCCGACGTGGCGCGCCGTGAAGAAGAAGCCCGTAAACAGGCTGAACTGATCGCCCGCCAGGAAGCCGATCTGCGCGAAAAGCAAGAACGTCTGGCCAAGCTCGACGCGGAAAAAGAAGCCCAGGCGAAAGCCACGCAACAGGCTGAACTGGCTGCGAAGAAAGAAGCTGAAGCGGAAGCGAAGAAAGCGGCCGCCAAAGCTGCTGCCGCGCCTGCCGCCAGCGCCGCTGCGCCTGTCGTTGACGACGCCGCCGCCGAAGCGAAAAAAGCTGCTGCTGCTGAAGAAGCGAAGAAGAAAGCGGCTGCCGCTGCTGTTGCCGCCAAGGAAGCCGCTGACAAAGCGGAAGCCACCGAGCGTGCACGCAAGGCCGTTGCCGATGAAGTTGCCCAGATCAAGGCCATGATGAACGCGCCACGCCGCGCCATCAAGGCACCGGAACCCGTACCGGTTCCAGTCAAGCCGAAGGCGCCGGAAGGCACCCTGCACAAGCCTGCTGACAAGAAACCTGGCGACAAGCCGGGCGACAAGAAGCCTGCTGTTGCAGACAAGAAATCGATCAAGTCGGCCAATGTGTCGTCCACCTGGTCCGATGACGCGAAAAAACGCGGCACCACCGGTGGTCCCAAGCCACGCGGCAATAGCGGCCCAGGCGGCCGTGACAGCTGGCGCGGTGGCGCGAAGGGCCGTCGCCCGACGCACCATGACGACCGTGAATCGAACTTCCAGGCTCCTACGGAAGCCGTCGTCAAAGACGTGCACGTACCGGAAACGATCACCGTGGCCGAACTGGCGCACAAAATGTCCGTCAAGGCATCCGAAGTCATCAAGCATTTGATGAAATTGGGCCAGATGTGCACGATCAACCAGGTGCTGGACCAGGAAACCGCCATGATTCTGGTGGAAGAAATGGGTCACAAGGCGTTCGCCGCCGAACTGGACGATCCTGAAGCGCTGCTGGCCGATGTGGGCGAACACGCGCACTTCGAAACCAAGCCACGCGCACCGGTGGTCACCGTCATGGGTCACGTCGACCATGGTAAGACCTCTTTGCTCGATTACATCCGTCGCGCCAAGGTTGCATCCGGCGAAGCCGGTGGCATTACGCAGCATATCGGCGCTTACCACGTCGATACGCCACGCGGCATGATCACCTTCCTCGACACCCCGGGCCACGAAGCGTTTACCGCGATGCGTGCCCGTGGCGCCAAGGCAACCGACATCGTCATTCTGGTGGTTGCCGCCGACGATGGCGTGATGCCGCAAACGAAAGAAGCGATTGCCCATGCGAAAGCAGCCGGCGTACCGCTGGTGGTGGCGATCAACAAGGTCGACAAACCGGGCGGCAACGTGGACCGCGTGACGCAGGAACTGGTCGCAGAACAAGTCGTGCCGGAAGAATACGGTGGCGAATCGCCATTCGTGCCGGTGTCGGCGAAAACGGGTCAAGGTATCGACGACCTGCTGGAACAAGTGCTGTTGCAAGCCGAAGTGCTGGAGCTGACGGCACCGGTCGATGCGCCTGCGCGCGGCCTGGTAGTCGAGGCGCGTCTGGACAAGGGCCGTGGTCCTGTCGCGACGATCCTGGTGCAGTCCGGTACCCTGAAACGCGGCGACGTGATTCTGGCTGGCTCTTCGTATGGCCGTGTTCGCGCCATGCTGGACGAGAACGGCAAGTCGATCGCTGAAGCGGGTCCTTCGATTCCGGTCGAAATCCAGGGTTTGACGGAAGTGCCGGTTGCCGGTGAAGAAGTCGTCGTCATGGCTGACGAGCGCAAAGCGCGTGAAATCGGTCTGTTCCGTCAAGGTAAGTTCCGCGACGTGAAACTGGCGAAACAGCAAGCTGCGAAACTGGAAAACATGTTCGACCAGATGGCCGAAGGCGAAGTGAAAAACTTGCCATTGATCATCAAAACCGACGTGCAAGGTTCGCAAGAGGCGCTGGTCGGTTCGCTGCAGAAACTGTCGACCTCCGAAGTGCGCGTACAAGTTGTGCACGCAGCCGTCGGCGGCATCACGGAATCGGACGTCAACCTGGCAGTCGCCTCGAAAGCGGTCATCATCGGCTTTAACGCCCGTGCTGATGCCCAGGCACGCAAGCTGGCCGAGTCGAATGGCGTGGACATTCGCTACTACAACATCATTTACGATGCGATCGACGAGATCAAATCGGCGTTGTCGGGCATGTTGGCACCAGAGAAACGCGAAACCGTCATCGGCCAGGTCGAGATCCGCCAGGTTATCCTGGTCTCGAAAGTGGGCGCGATTGCCGGTTGCCTGGTCACCGATGGCGTGGTCAAGCGTGCTTCTTCCGTCCGCCTGTTGCGCAACAACATCGTGGTGTGGAGCGGCGAGATCGACTCCCTGAAACGCTTCAAGGACGATGCGAAAGAAGTTCGCGCCGGTCTGGAGTGCGGCCTGTCGCTGAAGAACTACAACGACATTCAGGTTGGCGACACGCTGGAAGTGTTCGAAGTCCAGGAAATCGCTCGTACCCTGTAATCACAGAAGCAATGGCGCGGACATAGTGATGTCCGCGCAAACACGTGGGGCGCATTGGTCAACGGGCAACCGTTTGACCCATGCGCCCTGCGGCACTTAGGACAGCATAAAATCATGGCTAAACATAGCAAAACCATGCCAGCGCGCGGCTTGCGCGTGGCCGACCAGATCCAGCGCGATCTGGCTGAAATCGTCGCCTACGAATTGAAGGATCCGCGCGTCGGCACGATGATCACCATCACCGAAGTGCAGATCACGCCCGATTACGCGCACGCCAAGGTGTTTTTCACGATGTTGAAAGACAGCAAGGAAGCCATCAAGAACACCACCGAAGGCCTGATGGCCGCGTCTGGCTTCATCCGCGGCTTGCTGGGCAAGCGCCTGCATATCCACACCCTGCCGATGCTGCATTTCGTGCACGACAGCTCGACCTCGCGCGGCATGGAAATGTCGCTCCTGATCGACAAGGCCAACGCCACGCGCGCGGCCGACGCCGAGCCGGATGTCAAACCAGAAGCGGACGAGCAATAACAGTGGCGGGTCCGAAGAAACCGCCCGGCATCAAGCGGGTGCGCGACCTGGTCGACGGCGTCTTGCTGTTGGATAAGCCTGTGGGCTGGTCCAGCAATGACGCCCTGATCAAGGCCAAGCGCGTCCTGAACGCGAAAAAAGCGGGCCATACGGGCACGCTGGATCCGTTCGCCACGGGCTTGCTGCCGCTGTGCTTTGGCGAAGCGACGAAGTTCTCGCAGGACTTGCTGGAAGCCGATAAAACCTACGAAACCCTGGTGCACCTGGGGCAGACGACGGATACGGGCGATACGGAAGGCGACGTACTGGAAACGCGCGACGTCAACGTCACCGAAGAGCAGATCGAAGCGGTGCTGGCGCAGTTCCGCGGGCCTATCCTGCAGACGCCACCCATGTACTCGGCCTTGAAAAGGGACGGCAAGCCCCTATATGAGTATGCAAGGGCGGGCATCACCCTGGAGCGCGAAGCGCGCCCGGTGACCATTCACAAGCTCGAGTTCCTCGGCTATAAAGCCCCGTTCCTGAAATTGTCCGTGATGTGCAGCAAGGGCACGTATATCCGCGTGCTGGGCGAAGACATCGGCCATGCCCTCGGTTGCGGCGGCCATCTGAACGCCTTGCGCCGCACGCACGTGGGCAACCTGACCCTTGACGGCGTCGTCACGCTTGAAGAACTGACGGCGCATGCCGCGCCGTTGAGTTTGCTTGCGCCCGTCGATGCCTTGCTGTCGAGTTTCCCGGCCGTCCAGCTGACGGAAGAATTGGCCAAGCGTTTCCTGCATGGCCAGCGCATCGCGCTGGGCAAGGAAGACGTCGCCGTGCCAGCCGAGCCGGGCAGGGTACGCGTGTATCACGACAGCAAGCTGCTGGGCACGGGCCAGTTGCAGGAATACAGCATCCTGGCACCGGAGCGTCTCATTGCCACGGCACACCAATAAGTCACAGCAACGTCACATTACCCAGCGACACTCTTGAACCAGTGTCGCTTTTTTAAACAAATCGTCCCCGACTGCGGGAGCCGCCAGCATTTTTAGATAGCGTTGCAACGCAACATGCTATACTACGCGGTTCCGGAAATAGATTAGCATTCGGGTATCTCGTACACCTTGTACGCACTCCGCAGTTTTTCAGTAACTACTACGACCATGTCAAATACAAAACGCGCAATTCGTAATATCGCCATTATCGCCCACGTTGACCACGGCAAAACCACGCTGGTGGATCAGCTGCTGCGCCAGTCCGGCACCTTCCGTGAAAACCAAGCGGTCGACACCCGAGTCATGGACTCGAACGACCTGGAAAAGGAGCGCGGCATTACGATTCTGTCGAAGAACTGCGCCGTTGAGTACGAAGGCACCCACATCAACATCGTCGACACCCCAGGCCACGCCGACTTCGGCGGCGAAGTGGAACGTGTTCTGTCGATGGTGGACTCGGTTCTGCTGCTGATCGATGCACAGGAAGGCCCGATGCCGCAAACCCGTTTCGTCACGCGCAAAGCGCTGGCACTGGGTCTGAAGCCTATCGTTATCGTCAACAAGATCGACCGTCCAGGCGCACGTCCGGACTGGGCCATCAACCAGACGTTCGAACTGTTCGACAAGCTGGGCGCTACCGACGAACAACTGGATTTCCCTATCATTTACGCTTCGGGCTTGAACGGCTATGCCGGCCTGACCGAAGACGTGCGCGGCGGCGACATGAAGCCGATGTTCGACGCCATCCTGGAACACGTTCCAGTACGCGACGACAATCCTGAAGGCCCGCTGCAAATGCAGATCACCTCGCTGGACTACTCGTCGTACGTCGGCAAGATCGGCATTGGCCGCGTCAACCGCGGTACCGTCAAAGTCGGTCAAGACGTGCTGGTCATCAATGGCCCAGGCGCGACCCCGATCAAGGGCCGCATCAACCAGGTGCTGAACTTCAAGGGCCTGGAGCGCGTGCTGGTTGACGAAGCTGTCGCCGGCGACATCTGCCTGATCAACGGTATCGACGAAATCGGCATCGGTTCGACCCTGTGCGCACTGGACACCCCGGAAGCGCTGCCGATGCTGACCGTCGACGAGCCTACCCTGACCATGAACTTCATGGTCAACAACTCGCCGCTGGCTGGCCGCGAAGGCAAGTTCGTTACCTCGCGTCAACTGCGTGACCGTCTGGAAAAAGAATTGAAAGCCAACGTTGCTCTGCGCGTGGCACCAACCGACGACGACACGATCTTCGAAGTATCGGGCCGCGGCGAGCTGCACCTGACGATTCTGATCGAAAACATGCGTCGCGAAGGCTTCGAGCTGGCCGTATCGCGTCCACGCGTGGTCTTCAAAATGGTTGATGGCGTGCGCCACGAGCCGTTTGAAAACCTGTCCGTTGACGTTGAAGAAGTCAACCAGGGCGGCGTCATGGAAGAACTGGGCCGTCGTCGTGGCGACCTGCAAAACATGGAATCGGATGGCAAGGGCCGCGTGCGTCTCGAGTACCTGATCCCGGCGCGTGGCCTGATCGGCTTCCAGGGCGAATTCATGACCCTGACCCGCGGCACCGGCCTGATGAGCCACGTATTCCATGAATACGCGCCAGTCGACAACACCCGTGGCGAAATGGCCGGCCGTCGTAACGGCGTGCTGATCTCGCAAGATGACGGCGCCGCTGTTGCCTACGCTATCTGGAAACTGCAAGACCGCGGCCGCATGTTCGTATCGCACAATGACCCAGTCTACGAAGGCATGGTCATCGGTATCCACTCGCGCGACAACGACCTGGTCGTCAACCCGATCAAGGGCAAGCAGCTGACCAACGTGCGTTCGTCGGGTACCGACGAAGCGGTGCGCCTGGTACCGCCAATTCAGATGTCGCTGGAATACGCAGTCGAATTCATCGAGGACGACGAACTGGTGGAAATCACGCCTAAATCGATCCGTCTGCGCAAGCGCTTCCTGAAAGAGCACGAGCGTAAAAAAGCGTCGCGCGATTCGTAATCTGTTGTAGCGCATGGCCTGCGGGCCATGCCACGCTCAAGCCCGTTGCTCCGCCTTTCCTTCACCGGTGAGGCGCGCAGCGGGTTTGTCATTTGCAGCTCCTGTTTTTTGTAGACACCATGACTTCCTCTTCTTTGCCTTCCCGCCGCCTGTCCGTCGCCCCGATGATGGACTGGACCGACCGCCATTGCCGCAAGTTCCACCGCGAAATCACGCGCCACACCTGGCTGTACACCGAGATGGTGACGACGGGCGCGCTGGTCTACGGCGACGTGGAGCGCCATTTGCGCTTCAACGAGGAAGAGCATCCGGTGGCGCTGCAGCTGGGCGGCAGCGATCCGAAAGACCTGGCCACGAGCGCCAAGCTGGGCCAGCAATGGGGCTACGACGAGGTCAACCTGAACTGCGGCTGCCCGTCCGAGCGCGTGCAGAAGGGCGCATTCGGCGCCTGCCTGATGGCCGAGCCGCAACTGGTGGCGGACTGCGTTAAAGCCATGCGCGACGTGGTCGATATCGACGTCACGGTGAAACACCGCATCGGCATCGATGACAGCGAGTCGTATGACTTCGTGCGCGATTTCGTCGGTACCGTGGCCGACGCCGGCTGCAAGACGTTTATCGTGCATGCGCGCAATGCCATCCTGAAAGGCCTGAGCCCGAAGGAAAACCGCGAAGTGCCGCCCCTGAAATACGATTATGCCTACCGCCTGAAGCGCGACTTTCCCCAGTTCGAGTTCATCATCAATGGCGGCATCAAGACGCTCGATGAAATCGACCTGCACTTGCAGCACCTCGATGGCGTGATGCTGGGCCGCGAGGCGTATCACAACCCGTATGTGATGGCGCAGTTCGACCAGCGCTATTACGGCGACGATGCGCCCGTGAAAACGCGCGAACAGGTGCTCGAAGCGATGATTCCGTATATCAGCGCGCAGCTGGAAAAGGAAGCGGGAAGATTAAAACTGAACAGCGTCACGCGCCACATGCTGGGCCTGATGCAAAACCTGCCTGGCGCGCGCGGCTTCCGCCAGACCCTGTCCGATTCCAAGAAGCTGGCCTCGGGCGATCCGCGTTTGCTGCTGGAAGCGGCGGCGCGCTTGTCGCTGCCTGCGTAATGGACGATTTCCACGGCCATGCGCGCCACATCGACGGTTATTTGCAAGCCGTCAGCGCGCTCAAGAATGACGGCAGCGACTTGCTCTGCACGTATCTGGGGCCATGGCCGCCGCAGGCATCGTTCGATGCACTGTGCCGCGCGCTGGATGTGACGCCCGACGGCTTGCGCCTGCAGCCGCTCGAAACGGTTGTGTGCAGCGGCGCCTTGTGCACGCCGCGCCAGTGGCTGCTCGAGCGCCTGCATCCGACGAGCGAGGCGGACCGCCAGCCGCTCGACGCCCGTTTATATGACGGTTTCGAGCGCGAACTGGCCGAACTGCTGGGCAGCGAGCCGAACTGGTATCAACTGGTATCGTCTGGCCAGCGCAGCCGGGCCGGTCAATTGGGCGCCATCTGGAGCGTCTTTGTCTTCGGTACAGAGTGCCACGCCTATGTGATGCATTGCAGCTGGGACAGCTGAGTCAACTTGTCTATACCGGTGCTACTTCGCACTGGTATTGTCCGCACTTCCCCTTCCTCTGAGTCCCCCTCCCAAAACGATGTCATATGACTATGCCATGTGTTGTAAATGCGCTGTTTCGGCGCATGCCCGCACTGTCGTGGGGCATTTCTAAGAGGCAAGAAACGGCGTTGTTGCCATTTCCCCGAAGAAAGTTAATCAGCCATTTATTCGGGTACATATTGCTTGCTTTGAGGCAAAATTTACACCTATAATTGATTATAGACAAATATTTCTCATATGAATGTTTGATGTTGATCTCACATCAACGGTGTCAAAAATTCAGCGTGCGGAACAAGTTTGCATTCGCAGTCACTGGCATTTCCAGGGCTGCAGAAAGACCAGGAAGTACCCCGGGCTGCGTGCGGCCGGATACCGCCAGCATACCAATGGGTAAGGGCGGATGCCGGTGTTGCGCAGCCTTCGTTTTGTCGTGCCGGGCAAAAATCCTTATCAATAGTTTCATTTACGAAGAGCCGAAATGAATTTAGCAAAAATGAAGGTTGGTACCCGCCTGGGCCTGGGTTTCGCCCTGGTACTGGTTCTGCTGGTGGCCGTGACCGTTCTCGGCATCGCGCGCATGGCGCAAATCCAGGAACGTCTCGATCACGTGATCAATGTCAACAACGTCGTCACCCGCCTGGTGATCGACATGCGTGGCAACGTCAGCGACCGCATCACCTCGCTGCGCATCCTGACCCTGATGACCGACGCGGGCGATATGGAGCCGGAAATGGCGCGTATCAAGACGCAGACGAGCACCTATCAGGAAACGCAGAAGAAGCTCGAAGAGAAATTCGCCGTCGAGTCGACTCCTGAAGAAAAAGCCCTGCTGGCCTCGATCAAGGAATACGAAGCGGCCGCCATGCCGGCCATCGCCAAGGCATCCGCACTGTGGATGGCCAACGATGCGGAAGGCGCCACGCGCGTGATGATCAAGGAAATCCGCCCGGTACAGAAAAAATGGATGGAAGCGCTGGAGCAGCTGGCCGTGCTGGAAGACAAGCTCAACGAGCAGATGCAAGCGGACGCCCGCAAGGCCTTCGACAGCGCGCGCCTCTTCATGATCATCCTCGGCGTACTGGCCGTGGCGATGGGCGTGGCGGCGGCACTGGTGATTACCCGCGGCTTGCTGAAACAGCTGGGCGGCGAGCCTGACTACACGGCATCGATCGCCGGCAGCATCGCCAATGGCGACCTGTCGATCGGCATCCACACGCAGCCTTCCGACACGTCCAGCCTGCTGGCGGAAATGAAGGAAATGCGCAACAGCCTGGTGGGCATCGTCGGCCAGGTGCGCGTCGGTACGGAAACCATCGGCACGGCCTCGCGTGAAATTGCCGACGGCAATATCGACCTGTCGTCGCGGACGGAAATGCAGGCCAGCGCGCTGGAAAAAACAGCGTCGGCCATGGAAGAACTGACCTCGACCGTGAAACAGAATGCGGACAATGCGCGCGAAGCCAACAAGCTGGCCGCGACCGCTTCGGATGTCGCCATCAAGGGCGGCTCCGTGGTGTCGCAAGTGGTCGACACCATGAGCTCGATCAATGAGTCGGCGAAGAAGATTGTCGACATCATTGGCGTGATCGATGGCATCGCCTTCCAGACCAACATCCTGGCGCTGAACGCGGCCGTGGAAGCGGCCCGTGCCGGCGAGCAAGGCCGCGGCTTTGCCGTGGTGGCGTCGGAAGTGCGCAACCTGGCCCAGCGTTCCGCTGGCGCCGCGAAGGAAATCAAGATCCTTATCGACGACTCGGCCGAGAAGACGGAACGCGGTACGCGTCTGGTCGGCCAGGCCGGCGTGACGATGGGCGAAGTGGTCGACAGCGTGCGCCGCGTGACCGACATCATGAGCGAGATCGCCAGTGCCAGCCAGGAACAAAGCGCCGGCATCGAACAGGTCAACCTGTCGATCATCGAGATGGATGGCATGACGCAGCAAAATGCGGCCCTGGTGGAGCAGGCAGCCGCCGCGGCGCAAAGCCTGCAGGACCAGGCGGCCGAACTGGCCCACGTGGTCAGCATCTTCAAACTGGTCGAAGGCGAAGAGAAGCCGGCGGCATATGTGCCGGCACCCGTGGCCGCCGCACCGGTGGCCGTGCGCAAGCCGGCGCCGGCATTGCGCCCGGTGAAGTCGTTGACGCGCAAGACGGAAGCGGCCGCTCCCGTGGCGGCTGCGGCGCCACGCAAGGCGGCAGGCGCCGGCAGCAATGACGAGTGGGAAGAGTTTTAAGCGCGGCCAACAGCGCACAGGAAGTTGTAACTACCGTATTTGATAATAATCATGGGGAAGCACATGTTTGAGAATAAGCGTTTGATGAGTGTTGCAGCAGCCTTGCTGGTGTCCGTTTCTTCCGCCGCCTTCGCGGCCGAGGTGCCGGCGTCGTTCGATGCCAAGAACTGCAAGGCCGACTATCCGAAAGCCTCGCTGATGAACGAAGAGCAGGGCACCGTGTCGATGTCCTTCCTGGTCAATGCCGATGGTACCGTTGCCGATTCGAAAGTCGAGAAGAGCAGCGGCTTCAAGAACCTGGACAAGGCCGCCATCAAGGCCCTGTCCGCGTGCAAGTTCAAGCCGGGCACCAAGGATGGCGCCGCGGCGCAAACCTGGACCAAGGTCGATTACGCCTGGAAACTGGACTGATCCACGTATCGCCGGGAGCCGAGCTCCCGGCATGGCCGTATCCGCTACGGGCGGCGCCTGCAAGGGTGCCGCCCGTAGTGTTATGTGCGCCAGCCAACGGCACTGTTGCCGCCGATTCTGTTACCCTCGAAACATATCTTCGGGATCTCCCACTACAAGAGGCCTATCATGCAGCGCATCCTGACACTTTCTTCCCTGGCCGCCACCGGTTTGTTGCTTTCCGCCTGCGCATCGCTGGGCACGCCCGTGGGCTTGCAGGCGGGGCAGACCGTCGCCGTCGTCAATAGCCTGAGCTGGGACAATCCCCTGACGGGCAAGCGCGACGGCGTGCGCACCAGCTGGCCCATCAAGAATGGCAAGATTGCCCCTGAATATTTTCCGCTGGCGCAGCTGAAGCAATGCGAGGCCGGCAAGCCTTGCGCCTGGGGCGTGATGCGGGCGCAGCGCGGCGCGCCCACGCTGAGCTATGCGGACGGCGGCGTCGACCTGGCTGTAAATGTGTCGATCGACGTGGCGCGGCGCCAGGATGCGCGCCAGGGCGAGACGCAAACGGCGATGGCGATTCCCCAGGATGTGGCCGCGCTGACGGGGCGGCAACAGGTACAGCCCAGCTGGAAATTGAAGTATGGAAAGGTCGAGCAGGTCGAGCTTGATTACGGCGTGCGCTACCAGGTGTGCGTGCAGCGCTACGATGCGGCCGGCAAGGCCATCGATACGTGCGCGATTCCGTTTATTTGAGGAAACATGCGGCGTGGGCCGCTTGTGGCGGCTTTGCCACATTTTATGTTGCGGCGTGCGTCGGGGTGTAACAATCGGTAAAAGCGCAGCAAAGCACCACGTAATTTCTTATAGTACTTAATTAAGTAGTACACATTAGGAGAATTGCGATGAAAACCCTGTTGGCAGTAATTTCGCTGGCCGCCCTGGGTGGCTGTGCCGTGGCGCCGCCCGGCCCCGCGTATTACGGTTCGCGCGCGCCACAGGGGGCCTACAATCCCTATGAATGGCATACGGTCTCGTCCGAGCCGGTGCAGTCGGGCCGCGTGATGAGCGCGCCGCGCGTGGAATACACGAATGAGCCCGTATATGTGCAGCAACAGCCTGTCTACGTGCAGCAGCCCGTGTATGTGCCGGCGCCCGTGTATGCGCCGCAACCGTATTATTACAATCCACCTGTGACGATCGGGCTGGACTTCATGTTTGGCTTTGGGCGCTACGGTGGACACCGCGGCGGCTGGGGCGGGCATGGCCGCTACCACGGCCGCCGCTAGTCTATTGCGGTGGCATGCAGGACAAAGCCGGACAAGCGCTGCTTGTCCGGCTTTGTCATTTTACTAGTGGAAATACACCGAGCCCTGGTGTAGCACGTCCGCCGAGCACAGGATGTACATCGCCGCCGCTGCCAGACCTATTTGCAAGGCGCAAAAGCTGATCGGGATGAGGCGGGACAGGTCG
>NZ_LNCE01000071.1:0-132191 GCF_001445815.1 Janthinobacterium sp. Ant5-2-1
TTTCGCTACGTTATCCCCCACTCTAGGGTACGTTCCGATATATTACTCACCCGTTCGCCACTCGCCACCAGAGCAAGCTCCGTGCTGCCGTTCGACTTGCATGTGTAAGGCATGCCGCCAGCGTTCAATCTGAGCCAGGATCAAACTCTTCAGTTTAATCTCTGTTTAATGTCATTTCTGACAGGCCGGACAGTATCACTACCATCCAAATCTTTTGCATTGCAAAAGATTTGCTCACTCAAAAAACTGACAGGCTACTTCCGAAGAAGTATCCTATTTCATTATTTCTTGTGAACATTTGATATTTTAAGTATTACGATAATCCGAAGATCATCGCTGCACTACATCAAATGCCCACACTTATCGACTGTTAATTGTTAAAGAACTGTATTCGGTACTGCTTTCGCGCTATCGACAAAGCGTTGTGTTTGTCAGCTGCGAAGAAGGAAGATTATGAAGCGTTTGCAGCATTTCGTCAACCTTCTTTTTTCTCGTCTCATTCAGCATTTGCATGCGTCGTTCAGCGAGGGGGCGAATTATAGCCTTGGCCCGAACGCCCCGCAAGCGCTAATTTGCAGTTGGGCAAATATTGCTGTGTGATATCGTAGCACCGACAATCCCCTGCCTCATCCACCCTGATTCCCATGCCTATCCCACACATTACCTCTACCGCCAATCCCACCCTGTCCAGCGCACTCGAACATGCCATCAATAGCAAGACCAAGCCGCTGGGCAGCCTCGGCATGCTGGAAACCCTGGCCCATCAGATCGGCCTGATCCAGCAGAGCACGCAACTGGCATTGCACCAGCCTGCCATCATCGTTTTCGCGGCCGACCATGGCGTCGTCGCCGAAGGCATTTCCGCCTACCCGCAAAGCGTAACCTGGCAAATGGTGGAGAACTTCCTCGGCAACGGCGCCGCCATCAATGTCTTTGCCCGCCAGGCCGATTGCGCCTTATATATAGTAGACGCCGGCGTGAACCATGATTTCGGCCCGCGCGACGGCTTGCTCGACCGCAAGCAAGGCCCCGGCACCCGCAACTTTGCCAAAGAACCCGCCATGGGCGAGGAACAATGTCTGGCCGCCATGCAGGCAGGGATGAACCTTGTCGCCACCCTGGAAGGGAATGTGCTGGGCTTTGGCGAAATGGGCATCGGCAATACCACGGCCGCCGCCGCACTGATGCACAAGCTGACGCGAACACCGGTCGCCGACTGCGTGGGCGCCGGTACCGGCCTGTCGAAGGAAGGCATATTGCACAAGCAGCAGGTGATCGAGGCGGCTGTCGCCCATCATGCGACAGTCAATGAGCCGCTCGACGTGCTGGCCACCTTTGGCGGTTTCGAGATCGCCATGATGGCCGGCGCCATGCTCAAAGCGGCCGAACGGCGCATGATTTTGCTGATCGACGGCTTCATCGTCAGCAGCGCTGTGCTGGTGGCAGCCCGTTTACAGCCGGCCATCCTCGATTACTGCGTGTTTTCGCACTGCTCCGATGAAAACGGCCACCGCCAGTTGCTGGCCGGCCTGGGCGCGCGTCCACTGCTGCAGCTCGATTTGCGCCTCGGTGAAGGCACGGGTTCGGCGCTGGCCTTGCCGCTGCTGCACGCGGCCGTCAATTTCATGCGCGAGATGGCGACGTTTGCCTCGGCCCAGGTCAGCGAAAAGTCCACGCCAGACTAAGACCATGGCCAATCCCGTTTCCGCCGCCATCCATCAGTGCCGCCTGTTCTTTATCGCGCTGCAGTTCTTCACGCGACTGCCCATCCCGCGCTGGGTGGGCTTCCAGCCAGCCTGGCTGCAGCACGCTTCGCGCTACTTTCCATTGGTCGGCGTCGTGGTGGCGTCCATTTCCGGCGCCGTGTATCTGCTGGCCAGCTGGCTCCTGCCTTCGGCGGTGGCCGTGCTGCTGGCCGTCGCCGCCGGCATTTACCTGACGGGCGCCTTTCATGAAGACGGCTTCGCCGACATGTGCGACGGTTTCGGCGGCGGCCTGACACGCGAGCGGGTGCTGGAAATCATGAAGGATTCGCGCATCGGCGCGTATGGCGCCATCGGCATCCTGTGCCTGCTGGCCATCAAATGCGCGGCGCTCGTTTCGCTGCCGCCTGCCAAGGTGGTCGCCACCTTATTCATCGCCCATCCGCTCTCGCGCCTGGTCGCCGTCTCGCTGATCTGGGCCATGGATTATGCACGCGACGAAGGCAAGGCCAAGCCGATGGCGCAGGAAATGACCACGGGTGAATTCATCATCGCCACCGTCTGCGGCCTGTTACCCGCCATCGCCTGCGGCCTGCTGGGAATATTCTATTGGGCCACGCTGGTCTTTGCCATCGTGGCGGCGGCAGCGGCCGCATTCTGGCTGGGCCGCAAATGCCAGCGCCGCCTGCAAGGCTATACGGGCGACTGCCTGGGCGCCGTGCAGCAGGTGGCGGAAGTAGCGATTTACCTGGCCATCCTGTCAAGTTTTCAACCTCCATTGCGCTTCTACTGAACAAGCATGCGCCTGATCCTCGTTCGCCACCCCACGCCGCAGGTGACCAGCGGCACCTGCTATGGCCGCAGCGACGTGGCGGTGGCGCCGCACGAAATGGCCACCGTGCGCGCCAGCCTGCAAGCGACTTTACCGGCCGGCGTTCCGCTCTACGCCAGTCCCCTGCGCCGCTGCGCCAATCTGGCGTCAGCAATGGCGCAAGACTTGCCTTCCAGCGCCCTGCACCTTGACGCGCGGCTGGCGGAAATGGATTTTGGCGCCTGGGAAATGCAGCCCTGGCACGCGATTGCGCGCGCGGACATCGATGCCTGGGCGGCCGACCTGGCCTGGTACCGGCCCGGCGGGGGCGAGAATGTGCTGGCGATGGCCGCCCGCGTCGATGCGTTTTTAGGTGATCTGTTGCGCGAACAACACGAAACGGCGATCATCATCTGCCATGCGGGCACCATCCGCCTGCTGTCGGCACTGCAAGCGCGGCTACCATTGGAGGAAACGGCGCTGCTGGCCGCCCGTTCCGCCCATAAAATCGCCTACGGTGCGACGGTCGTCGTCGATTTCTGATATCGAATCGTCCAGCCAGCCATTTCAGTCCACGTCCGCTGCACGTATAATGGCGGGGTTTTGGTGCCCGCGCTCATGTCCATGAGCGCAGTTAAACGGGAAACACGATGCCGCGCTCGCGGCGAACGTGTGCTGCCCCCGCAACGGTAAGCAAGTGTCGCCCCTCCCGACAGGACGCGGGCGACAAGCTATCTCTGACAACCACTGTGCTTGCAATCATCGAGCATGGGAAGGTGGGATAGCCGCACTTGCCAGCCCGGATACCGGCCAGGACAGGTGGAAGTGTGCGAACGGGGATGTTCGCGATCCGAATGGCCCCCTGTGGCCATCTTCGATCGTCATCTTCAGTTCCCACTTCTGTTCAATCTGGCCTACGGGGACGTCGGCTGGTTGCATATTACTTACTGAAAATTATCATGACCCATGCTGTTTCCCGCCACGCGGCGCTCACGTCGCTCGCGCTAGCCATTGCCGCGCCTGCCGCTTTCGCCCAAGCCACGCCAGACACCTTCGATCCTGTCGTCGTCACCGCCAGCCGCTACCCGCAACACCTGAGCGAAGTATTGAGCGATACGCAGACCATCAGCTCGGACGACATCGCGCGCTCGGGCGCCAGCTCGATTGTCGACCTGCTACAAAAACAACGCGGCATCGAAGTGGCGCGCAACGGCGGCGCAGGCACCGCGGCCAGCGTCTTCATTCGCGGCGCGAACAGCAACCAGAATATCGTGCTGGTTGACGGCGTGCGCATTGGTTCGTCCACCTTGGGTACGGCCAACTGGAGCGCCCTGCCCCTTTCCAGCATCGACCACATTGAAATCGTCTACGGCCCACTGAGCACCATGTACGGTGCGGACGCCATCGGCGGCGTGATCCAGATCTTCACGAAGAAAGGCGACGGCGCCACGCGCGTCTCTGCTTTCGCCGGTTACGGCAGCAACAACACGCGCCAGGTCGAAGCCCAGGTGGTAGGTTCCACCGGCGGTCCGAACAGCTTCAGCTATGCGCTGGCGGCTGGCAAGGAAAAATCGGATGGCTTCTCGGCTTCGAAGATCGGTGCATCGCCTGAGTACACCTACAATCCGGACAAAGACGGCTACGACAAGGAAAGCTTCAGCGGCCAGTTCGGCTATCAGATGGCCAAGGGCCATGAAGTCGGCCTGGTCCTGTTGAACAGCAAGCTGAAAGCCCAGTACGACGCGGGCCCTGGCTACGATGCGCGCAGCAACCAGAAACTGGAAAACATTTCGGTCTTCACGAAGAACGAATTCCTGCCCAACTGGACCAGCGAACTGCGTTATGCGGAAGCACGCGACAAGTCGGGCGACGACAGCAGCGCCGACTCGTGGGGCAAGAGCCAGATCGACACCAAGCAGACCGATATCACCTGGCAGAACGACATCCGCATCGGACGCGACAATCTGCAGCTGCTGGCCAGCTACCGTGATGAAGACGTCACGTCGAGCAGCACGCCGGAAGTCACGGGCGCACGCCATACCAAGTCCTTCGCAGCGGCGTACAACATGGTGCGCGGCGCGCATCTGTTCAACATCAGCGGCCGCAGTGACGACAGTTCCGCATTCGGCACGCACAACACGGGCAGCGTCGCCTACGGCTACCGCATCACCAACGCACTGCGCGCCAGCGCCAGCTACGGCACCAGCTTCCGCGCACCGACCTTCAATGAACTGTACTACCCAGGCTATGGCCTGGCGACGAACAAGCCGGAACAGGGCCGCAACGTCGAAGTGGGTCTGCGTTACGACGACGGCGTGTCGAAACTGAGCGCCAGCTACTACCACAACAAGGTCACCGACCTGCTGGTCAATACCTCGCCTTGTCCCGATCCGCTGTTCACCGGCTACGGCTGCGCCTACAACGTCAACAAGGCGCTGCTGGAAGGCCTGACGATCGCGGGTGCACGCAAATTTGGCGCGTTCAACGTCAGCGGCAATATCGACCTGCAAGATCCACGCGATGAAACCAAGGACAAGCAACTGGTACGCCGCGCCAAGAAACACGCCAACTTCGCCGTCGACTACACGCTGGGCGCGCTGACCTCGGGTGCCGAATGGCAGCTGTCGGGCAAGCGTTTCGACGATGCCGCCAACAAGAACGTCCTGGGCGGCTATGGCCTGGTCAATCTGTACGCCACCTACCAGTTCGCCCGCGACTGGTCGGTGCTGGCACGCTGGAACAATATCGCCAACAAGGACTACGAACTGGCCCGCTTCTACGCGACACCAGGCTCGAAAGTCTTCGTCGGTGTGCGCTACGGCATGAAATAAGCACGTCGTAATGATGTAAGCTGCGGGCGATGACATTGTTGTCATCGCCCGCAGATGCAGTTCTGCAGTCCCCGTTTTTAAGGCAGTACATGCACCCATTTTTCCGCAATATGCGCCACCGCGCCACCGTGATCATCACGGTGCTGATCGTGTGCGCGATTGCCAGCCTGATTTTCTCCGGCATGATCGGTTCGATCGCCATTCCGCTCGCCGACCTGCCTTCCGCCCTGCTCCATGCCGTACAGGGCAAGACCGACACCCTCGCCGCCACCCTGCTCGAGCTGCGCCTGGGCCGCGCGCTGACCGCCTTTGTCACCGGCGCGGCGCTGTCGCTGGCCGGCCTGATGATGCAGGCTCTCCTGCGCAATCCCTTGGCCGACCCGTATGTGCTGGGTATTTCCGCCGGCGCCTCCGTTGGCGCGCTGGCCGCGCTGCTGTTCATGTGCGCGCTGTGGGTGGTCGATGCGGCCGCCTTTGTCGGCGCCGTCGGCGTATCCATGCTGCTGTACTTCTTTGCCCGGCGCGACCTGCGCGGCGGCACGGCGGCCGAAGGCGGCGCCTCGCTCTTGCTGCTGACGGGCGTCATCCTGGCCTCGGCCTGCATGGCCATCGTCACCCTGATGCTGTCCATTGCCCCGGAAAGCCGCTTGCGCAGCATGGTGTTCTGGATGATCGGCGACCTGTCCGGCGCGCCTGCGCGGATGATGCCGTGGCTGGTCCTGGCCGGCGCCATGATCTTTGCCTTGCGCTGCGCGCGCTCGCTGAACGTCATGGCGTTGCACGCGGAAGCGGCCAGCACGCTGGGCGTGCGCGTGGGCGCCCTGCGCAAGGGACTGTTCTTCTGTTCCGGCCTGCTCACGGCCAGCGCCGTCACCAGCGCCGGCAGCGTGGGTTTCGTCGGCCTGATCGTGCCGCATGCGCTGCGTTTTGCCTGTGGTCCCGACCACCGCCTGCTGATCCCCGCCGCCGCACTGGCCGGCGGCACTTTCCTCGTACTGGCCGATACCTTGGCGCGCACCGTGCTGGCGCCATTGCAATTGCCCGTCGGCGTGGTGACAGCCATGATAGGCGCGCCCGTCTTCCTGTACCAATTGCACCGCTTGCGCAGGGGATGAAACAAGCATGATACGCACCTACCAACTCGGCTTGAAGGCGGGCACGCGCTCCCTCGTGGAAAACCTCATCTGGCAAATCAGGGATGGCGAATGCTGGAGCGTGATCGGCCGCAATGGCGCCGGCAAAAGCACTTTGCTGCGCACCCTGGCCGGCTTGCGCGAACCCGATACCGGCCACGTGACGATACAGGGCCGCGCCCTGATCGACTGGCCATTGGAAGAGCTGGCGCGCGAACGGGCCTTCCTGGCGCAGGCGCGCCATGACGCGTTCTCGTACCGCGTCATCGAAACGGTGCTGTCGGCGCGCCACCCGTATCACGACAATCACTATTGGGAAGGCAGCGACGACCAGCGCATCGCCCTTACGGCGCTGGCCTCGATGGAAGTGGAGCACCTGGCCGAGCGCGACGTGCGCAGCCTGTCCGGCGGCGAACGCCAGCGCGTGGCGATCGCCGCCATGCTGGCGCAGGATACGCCCTTGCTGCTGCTCGATGAACCGGCCAACGCGCTGGACCTGGCGCACCAGGTCAGCGTCATGGGCCTGCTGTCGAAACTGTGCCGCGAACAGAATAAAACCGTGGTGATGGTGGGGCATGACCTGAACCTGGCGCACAGCGTCTCGACCCACGCGCTGCTGCTGATGGGCGACGGCGGCTGGCTGGCCGGTCCCGTGGCGGACGTGATGCAGGCGTCTATCCTGGGCGACTACCTGGGCCACCCTATCGAGATCATCGACCACGGCAAACGCAAGATATTCATACCAAAAGAGGATCAACAATGAGCGATACCAAACCTGCAGACGCGGACACCGCCGCCATCAACGAGCGCCACCGCGTACGCATGGAGCGCAAGAAGGCCATCATCGACGCGGCCATCGCCAAGGCCGACAAGGAAATCGGCATCATCATCGTCAACACGGGCAATGGCAAAGGCAAGAGTTCGAGCGGCTTCGGCATGGCTATCCGCGCCATGGGTCACGGCATGAAAGTGGGCGTGGTGCAGTTCATCAAAGGCGCCATGTCGACGGGCGAAGAGAAATTCCTGCGCCGCTTCCCCGACGAAATCAGTTTCCATGCGATGGGTGAAGGCTATACCTGGGAAACACAGAACCGCGAACGCGACATCGAAAAAGCAGAACTCGCATGGGAGCAGGCGAAGACCTTCCTGGCCGACCCAAGCTACGGCCTGGTGCTGTTCGATGAACTCAATATCGCCCTCAAGTACAACTACCTCGACGTGCATAAAGTCATCGCCGACCTGCTGGAACGCCCGGCCATGCAGCACGTGGTCATCACGGGCCGCGGCGCGCCCGATGAATTGATCGCAATCGCCGACACCGTCACCGAAATGGCCGTCGTCAAGCATGCGTATGCGGCCGGCATCGGCGCACAAATCGGCACCGAGTGGTAACAGCGCCATGACGCGCACCCTGGTCTTCGGCGGCGCCCGTTCCGGCAAGAGCGCCCATGCGGAAAAGCTGGCCCGCGAGTCCGGCAAGGAAGTGATCTACCTCGCCACCGCGCAGGCGGACGATGGCGAAATGGCCACGCGCATCGCGCATCACCGTGCGCAGCGCCCAGCCGGGTGGGTGACTATCGAAGAACCGCTGCGCCTGGGCGACGCCATCCTGCGCGAAGCACGGCCCGGCCGCCTGCTGCTGGTCGACTGCCTGACCCTGTGGCTGACGAACCTGATGTTTTCCACTGGAGAGACGTATCCGGACGTGGGTGACATCGCCCTGCCCGAGCGGTTCCACAGCGAGCGCGCGCACCTGCTGTACGCGCTGGCCGAAGTCGAAGACACCGGCTGTGATCTTGTACTGGTCTCGAACGAAGTAGGCATGGGCATCGTACCCTACGGCGCCATCTCGCGCTGCTTCACCGATGAAGCGGGCCGCTTGAACCAGGCCGTGGCGGCCGTGTGCGACAAGGCCGTCTTTGTCGCCGCCGGCCTGCCGCTGTACCTGAAAGGCGGCCCATGCTGAGCGGTCTGTCGCTGCCCATGCTGGCCGCCTTGATGACGGCCGGCGTGCTGCTCGACATGCTGCTGGGAGAAACGCGCCGCTGGCATCCGCTGGTCGGCTTTGGCCGCCTCGCCAGCGCACTCGAGCACCTGCTGAACCGGGGCCGTCGCCGTTTCCTGCGCGGCGCGCTGGCGTGGACACTGGCCGTGCTGCCCATCAGCTATGCCGCCTACTGGCTGTGCGGCCTGGCCGGTGCGGCGCTCCACGTCTTCCTGCTCTATCTTTGCCTCGGCTTGCGCAGCCTGCGCGACCACAATCAACCGATCGCCGACGCCCTGGCCGTCGATGACCTGGACAGGGCGCGCCTGCTGACGGCGCGCATCGTCAGCCGCGACACGGCCAATGCCGACGCGGCCAGCCTGGCCAAGGCCAGCACGGAATCCTTGCTGGAAAACGGCAACGATGCAGTCTTCGGCACCCTGTTCTGGTTTGCCGTGGCGGGCGGCCCCGGCGCCGTGCTATTCAGGCTGGCCAACACCCTCGACGCCATGTGGGGCTACCGCAACGAACGCTACGACTGGTTCGGCTGCTGCGCCGCGCGCATCGACGACGTCTTGAATTACCTGCCGGCGCGCCTGACGGCCCTGTCGTATGTCTTGCTGGGCAAGAGCATGGCAGACAAACAGCGCGCGTGGCATTGCTGGCGCACACAGGCCCCCAATTGGGGCAGTCCGAACGCGGGGCCCGTGATGGCCAGCGGCGCCGGCGCCCTGGGCCTGGCTTTGGGCGGCGACGCCATCTACGACGGCGAACTGGAACGCCGCCCGCCACTGGGTGCCGGCCGGCCCGCAGAAGCGCGCGACATCGACCGCGCCTGGCGCCTGGTGGCCGAAACGGCCGTCCTGTGGCTGATCTGGGTGGCGCTGCTGGCGGGCCTGTACTACCTGAAGGGGAAATACCTTGCTTGAACATGGCGGCAACCTGCGCGACGCCGCGCGCGAATATGGCAGACCACTGGCCGACTGGATCGACCTGTCGACGGGCATCAACCCGCACTGGTATGCGGCGCCAGCACCCGACGCCAACGCCTGGCACCGGCTGCCGGAAGCCGACCCCGCGCTGGCCGCTGCCGCCTGCGCGTACTACGACGCGCCGGCCATGCTGCCGGTCGCGGGCACGCAGGCCGCCATCCAGGCCCTGCCCCGGCTGCGCGCACCGTCGCGCGTGGTGGTGGCCGCGCCGTCGTATGCGGAACACGCGCACCACTGGGGCCAGCATGGTCACGAATTACGCCAAGTGCCGTATGCGCAGCTGGCCGATGCCGTGGACCATTGCGAGGTACTGGTCGTCTGCAACCCGAACAATCCCACAGGCGAGCGCATCGCCCCGGCACTGCTGCTGGAGTGGGTAGGTAAATTGGCCGCGCGCGGCGGCTGGCTGGTGGTCGATGAAGCGTTTGGCGACACGGAAACGCACGCCAGCCTCGGTCCGCACACGGGCCAGCCAGGACTGATCGTACTGCGTTCGGTGGGCAAATTCTTTGGCCTGGCGGGACTGCGCCTGGGCTTTGTCGCCGCCAGTCCCGCGCTGCTGGCACAACTGGCCGACATGCTGGGGCCATGGACCGTCAGCGGCCCGGCGCAGCAGGTGGCGCTGGCCGCGCTCACCGACACGCACTGGCAGGGCGCGATGCGCGAACGCCTGCGCGGCGAAGGCCAGCGCCTGCGCCAGCTGTTGGCCGCGCACGGCATCGCCAGCAGCGGCACGGCGCTGTTTCAATGGTGGCCGGAAGCACGCGCCGAAGCGTTCTGGCGCCACATGGCGGAATCGGGCATCTGGGTACGCCTGTTCCGCCATGCCGCCCACGGCATCCGCCTTGGCCTGCCCCCCGACGAACACGCCTGGCTGCGCCTGCAGCAGGCCCTCACCACATGGAAACACACATGAAAATCATATCGCTGCTGCTGGCTGGATTGATCTCGTTGCAGGCGCACGCCGCCATCACCGTGCGCGACGATGACGGCAATGTCGTCACCGTGGAAAAACCGGCACAGCGCATCCTGGCGCTGGCGCCGCACGTGACGGAACTGCTGTTCGCAGCCGGCGGCGGCGAGAAGATCGCCGGCGTCGTCAGCTACAGCGACTACCCGGAAGCGGCCAAGAAAATTCCTCAGGTCGGTGACAACCGCCAGTACGACATGGAACGCATCATCGCCATGAAGCCGGACCTGATCGTCGTGTGGATGCATGGCAGCGCCGAACGCCAGATCGCCATGCTGCGCCAGTTGAAGGTGCCGATCTATCACAGCGAACCGCGCAAGCTGGCCGATATCCCCCACAGCATGGAGCGCCTGGGCCAGTTGATGGGTACGGAAAAAACCGCCAAACCGGCCGCCGCCCAGCTGCGCGCGAAACTGGCCAGCCTGACGGCGCAATACGCGCAGCGCCCGCCCGTGCGCGTGTTTTACCAGGTGTGGGACAAACCTTTGTATACCTTGAGCGGCGCGAGCATCATCAGCGACTCGATGCGCCTGTGCGGCGGCCAGAATGTGTTCGCCGCGATGAAGGTGGTGGCGCCCGTCGTCACGCCCGAAGGCGTGCTGCAGGAAGATCCGGAAGTCATCTTCGGCACCAGCGAAAAAAGCGATCCGCGCAGCGAAGGCGGCCTGGCCATGTGGCGCGCCTTCCCGTCGATGACGGCCGTGCGCAAAAATAACCTGTTCCGCCTGAATGGCGATTTGCTGAACCGCGCCGGCCCGCGCATGATCGAAGGCACGGCCGCCATGTGCGAACAGCTGGAAATGGCGCGCCAGCGCCGCACCAAGGCTGCTCAATGAGTCACTACCAGCGCATCGCCTGTTTATCGACGGAAGCCGTGGAGACGCTGTACGCGCTGGGCGCCGAAGACACGATCGCCGGCATCTCCGGCTTTACCGTGCGACCGCCCCGCGCGCGTGAGGAAAAGACCAAGATCAGCGGCTTTTCGTCCACGAACCTGGAACGCATCCTGGCAGTGAAACCGGACCTCGTGATCGGTTTTTGCGACATGCAGGCCGATATCTGCCGCGACCTGGTCAAGGCCGGCATCGAAGTGCACCAGTTCAACCAGCGCACGGTGGACGGCATCCTGCGCATGATCGCCGTGCTGGCCGCGCTGGTGCAGCGCGAGGAGGCGGGCAACGCATTGATCGCCAGCCTGCGCGCGGACATCGCCGCCGCCCGCACACGCGCCGCCGCCTGGACGCGCAAGCCCGTGATTTACTTTGAAGAGTGGAACGATCCCCTGATGAGCGGCATCGGCTGGGCGGCGGAACTGATCGGAATCGCTGGCGGCACGGACGCCTTCCCGGAACTGTCCGCCCATCCGGGCGCGAAGGAACGCATCATCGCCGATCCCCATGACGTGGTCGCGCGCGCACCCGACATCATCCTCGCCAGCTGGTGCGGCAAGAAGTTCCAGCCGGCGCAACTGGCGGCACGCCCGGGCTGGGATACGATTCCCGCCGTACGCAATGACATGCTGTTCGAGATCAAGTCGCCCGACATCCTGTCGCCAGGCCCGGCGGCGATTACCGAAGGGCTGCGCCAGATCAGCGACATCATCGCGCAGTGGCAAAACTGGCAGGAGCGGGAAACATGAAGAGTCCCTTCACCGCCCTGATGGTGCAAGGCACGACGTCGGACGCGGGCAAGAGCACCGTCGTCGCGGCCCTGTGCCGCTTGCTGAAACGCCGTGGCGTGACGGTAGCGCCGTTCAAGCCGCAAAACATGGCCTTGAATAGCGCCGTGACAAGCGACGGCGGCGAGATCGGCCGCGCGCAAGCCTTGCAGGCGCTGGCCTGCGGCATCGCGCCGCACACGGACATGAATCCGGTGCTCTTGAAACCGTCGTCGAACACGGGCGCGCAAGTGATCATCCACGGCAAGGTGCGCGCCGAGATGGATGCGCGCGACTACCAGCAATATAAAACCGTCGCCATGGGCGCCGTGCTGGAATCGTACGCGCGCTTGCGCCAGCAGTACGACGCCGTCGTCGTCGAAGGCGCGGGCAGCCCGGCCGAAGTCAACCTGCGTGCGCGCGACATCGCCAACATGGGCTTTGCCGAAGCCGTCGACTGCCCCGTGATCCTGGTGGCCGACATCGACCGGGGCGGCGTGTTCGCGCACATTATCGGCACCCTGGAGTGCCTGTCCGACAGCGAACGGGCACGCATCGTCGGTTTCGTCATCAACCGCTTTCGCGGCGACATCTCGCTGCTGCAACCAGGCATCGAGTGGCTCGAGCAGCAAACGGGAAAACCCGTGCTGGCCGTGCTGCCATATCTGCAAGAACTGTTCCTCGACGCGGAGGATGCCGTCGAAGCGATGCAGGCCGAACGGGGCGCTTTCAAGGTGGTGGTGCCGCAACTGCCGCGCATCAGCAACCACACGGACTTCGACGCGCTGCGCGCCCACCCCGAGGTCGATCTGCAGTTCATCCAGCAAGGGCAACCGATTCCAGCGGCCGACCTGGTGATCCTGCCCGGCAGTAAAAACACGCGCGGCGACCTGGCTTGGCTGCGGCAGCAAGGCTGGCCCGAATATCTGGCGAAACACCTGCGCTACGGCGGCAAGGTGCTGGGCATTTGCGGTGGCTTCCAGATGCTGGGGCAAAGCGTGCGCGATCCGCTGGGCGTGGAAGGCGCAGCGGGAGAGTCCAAGGCGCTGGGCCTGCTCGACATGGTGACGGAGCTGACAAGCGACAAGCGGCTGGAACAGGTGAGCGGCCACTGCGCGTTTGCCGGCGCGGCCGATGCGCGCGTGTCAGGCTATGAAATCCACATGGGCGTCTCGCATGGCGCGGCGCTGGCGCAGCCGGCCTTTGTCATCGATGGGCGGCCGGAAGGCGCCGTGTCAGGCGACGGACAAATCCTCGGCAGCTATTTGCACGGCATGTTCGACACGCCCGCCGCGTGTTCGGCGCTGCTGCGCTGGGCGGGACTGGACTCCGGCCACATGGTGGATACCGCCGCCCTGCGCGAGGCCAGCCTGGAGCGGATTGCCGACGCGGCGATACCGTTGATGGATGCGCTGGAACGGCTGCCACGCTGATGGCGGTGTCGGGTTACGCCGTACCGGCTAACCCGACCTACTCACACAGGCACGTGGCAGCATCCCTTAATTTTTCAGGCACGTACCCATATACGAGCGGTCGGTCGAGAATTCGACCGCCATGCTCGACGACACCGGCATGAACATCGAATAATCCGCCGGCACGTCGGCCGGGTCCTTGAACACGGCGATGCCATCGAAATCGACAGCTTGCGCGCCCAGGCCCAGCTTGTTGACAGCGATGGTTTCCGCGTGCGTCTTGCCGGCGGTGTTGTTGGTGATGGTGGCGGTGCTGCCGGCCACGACGATCTTCGCGCTGATGCCCGGCGCCGCGCAGGCGTAGCTGCCGGCGATTTCGGCGCCGATCTTTTGCTGTTTGGCCGCCACGATGGTGCCCACGCGCAGCACGTTCTGCTGGTTGCGGCTGTAGCGGTCGATGAACAGCGCCAGCCCCCGGTCCCCCGCGTGCACGTGGACGATGCCGAAGTCCTGGTCACCCTGGCGGGCAATTATCAGGCCGCGCGCCGCGTCACGGACCAAAGTCAGGCTGGCGTTTTCCGCTTCCAGCTGTGGAGATACCGCGGAGCACGCGCCTTGCGCATTGAACACGCCGCCATTGCACAGTTGCGCGCTGCCATCGGCCGCCACCTTGAGGCTGCCTTTCGGATTGAAACGGTCGCCGCCGTTCGATGCATTGCGCATGGCGCCCAGGAAAATATAGCTGCCAGCCAGCCTGGTCACGTCGGTGGCGGCATAGCCGCTGCCGCTGACGCTGGAATTCATGCCGCCCAGTTTCACAGTCCCCGTCAGCAAGCGCGTGCGCGCGTCGACGCTCAGGCTCAAATCGGTGCCAGTATATGTGGTGATATTGCCGGTGGTCGTGGCGCTGAACGTGCCGCTGCGGTCGCTCAAGCCGAATTGCGTCGACAGGACCTTGATGCTGAACGTTTTTTTGGCGTTGTCGAACGTGATGCGCCATGTGTCGCCGATATCGGCGGCCACGTCATACACGCTTTCATCGGCGCTGGCGCCGGCGATGACGGCCAGGCCAGCCTCCTTGGCCACGGCGGCTGACGCCACGGCCACGCTGTCGGCGGAAACGACGGGCGTGACCACGACAGGTGGCATGACCGGTGCTGCCGGCGTGCCGCCATCGCTGCCGCCACCGCATGCGGACAGGGCCGCACCGAGGACAAGGAAGGTAAGTGCATTTTTCATGTGGTGTGACTTTCGGGGAAGGAAGAGGCCGGAAAACACATGCTAGCCGTGTACGCAATCTATTGCCATAGAACAAATGTTCCATGGACTCTATCTCCGGCACACTGGCAAAATGAAGGGCGCGGGCGGCACAGCTGCGCCATTTATGTGACAATTCGTCGTACTGTCGGCTCCGTTTTTCCTCCTCAGGCTCGCATCCATGACCAGTTCCCCGATTAAAAGCTACCTTCCCTGGGTGGTCGCCACCGCCCTGTTCATGGAGCAACTCGACTCCACCATCGTCAACACCGCCATCCCCGCCATGGCCGCCAGCCTCAACGTGACGCCGCTGAGTCTGAAGGCCGTCGTCACCAGCTACATCCTGAGCCTGGCCGTGTGCATTCCCATCAGCGGCTGGATGGCCGACCGTTTCGGCACGCGGCGCGTGTTTTCCGCCGCCGTTGCCATCTTTACCATCGCCTCCATCCTGTGCGGCCTGTCCGTGAATGCGCCCATGCTGGTGGCCGCACGCCTGCTGCAAGGGGTGGGCGCGGCCATGATGATGCCGGTGGGCAGGCTCACCATCATCCGCACCTTTCCCAAGTCGCAATTGCTGGCGGCCATGAACTTCGTCATCATCCCCGCCCTGATCGGCCCCTTGCTGGGTCCCACGGTGGGCGGGCTGATCGTGCACTGGCTGTCGTGGCGCGAGATTTTCTTCGTCAACGTGCCTGTCGGCCTCGTGGCGCTGTACCTGGCGCACCGCTACATGCCCGATTACTATGGCGACAAGCCCCGTCCGCTGGACCTGATCGGCCTGGTGCTGTTCGGCACGGGCATCGCGCTGCTGTCATGGCTGCTGGAAATCTTCGGCGAACACCGCATCGACGGCACCTCGTTCGCCGTGCTGCTGTTCATCTCCATCAGCCTGCTGGCCGCGTATGCCTGGCATTCGAGCGAAGTGCTGCATCCGCTGCTGCGCCTGACCCTGTTCAAGATCCGCACCTTCCGCGTCTCCGTGGTGGGCGGCTTCGTCACGCGTCTGGGCGTGGGCGGCCTGCCCTTCCTGTTGCCGTTGCTGTACCAGCTGGGCCTGGGTTTGCCCGCGTGGCAATCGGGCTTGCTGATGATGCCGTCGGCCGCGGCCGCCATGGGCATGAAATTCATTTCCGCGCGCGTGCTGGCCCGCTTCGGCTACCGTCAGGTGCTGATCGTCAACACCGTACTGATCGGCGTCACCATCGCCATGTTTTCGCAGGTGGGCGTGGGCACGCCCCTGTACGTGATCGTCGCCATCAGCCTGTGCATGGGTTTTTTCAATTCGCTGCAGTTTTCCAGCATGAACACCATCGCGTATGCCGACGTCGACAAGGCCGATTCCAGCATGGCCAGCACCATCGCCAGCTCGATGCAGCAACTGTCGATGAGCTTTGGCCTCGCCTTCGGTTCGCTGATCACGGGCTGGTACCTGGGCGACATGCCGCAGTCGGACCGCGCCATGCTCAGCACGGCCCTGCACCACGCCTTCCTCACCCTGGCAGCCTTGACGGTGCTGTCTTCGCTGACGTTCTGGACCTTGCGCCGCGACGATGGCGAAAGCATCAGCAAGGGCACGGACAGCGACGAGGAAGATGCGGCCGACGTGAAGGCCCAGGCCGTTGTGCAGACGGAAGTGCAAACCACGAAAGGCTGAGCCACATCAAGCTTGCCGCCAGCACCGCTGGCGCTTCTGCCTGCCGCTGCTACCGTGACGGCAGGAGGTGCACATGGCGGCCGAACGGCGCTTTGCGTGGAAGGGCACGGACCGCCATGGCAAGGCGGTCGATGGCATCTTGCGCGCGGCCGACGCCACCGCGGCCAAGGCCGCGCTCAGACGCCAGGGCATCCTTGCCAGCAAGGTAAAAGCCCCGCGCGCCGCGCCCGGAAAGGCCATCACGCGCAAGGATATCGCCCTGTTCACGCGCCAGTTGTCGACCATGATGGCGGCCGGCGTGCCGCTGCTGCACGCCTTCGACATCGCCGGCAAGGGCCATGCCAAACCCGCCGTCACGGAGCTGATGCACGACTTGCGCCACGACATCGAAGCGGGCAGCAGCCTGCAGCAGGCATTCCGCCAGTTCCCCCTGCTGTTTGACGAGCTGTATTGCAACCTGCTGGCGGCGGGCGAGCAAGCCGGCATCGTGCAGGACTTGCTGGCGCGCCTGGCCACGCACCAGGAAAAGGCCATCGCCCTGCGGCGGCAAGTGCGCGGGGCGCTGATGTATCCGCTGGTCATCGTCCTCGTCGCCATCGTCGTCACGGCCATCATCATGAGCGTCGTCGTGCCCGCCTTTCGCCAGGTCTTCGACAGCTTCGGCGCCCCGTTGCCGCTGCCCACCCTCGTCGTCATGGGCGTGTCCGCCTTCCTCGTGCATTACTGGCTGGCCTTGCTGGCAGCGCTCGTGCTCGTTTGCGTGCTGCTGCACCTGGCCTGGCGCCGCTGGCCCGCCTTGCGGCGCAACTTGCAACTGCGGGCATTGCACCTGCCCGTGTTTGGCCCGCTTCTGCGCAAGGCGGCGATCGCCCGCTGGACGCGCACCCTGGCCGCCATGTTCGCCGCCGGCGTGCCGCTGCTCGACTCGCTCGGCCTCGTGGGCGCCGCTTCCGGCCACGCGCTGTACCAGGAAGCAACGATACGCATCGAACGCGAAATCCGCGCCGGCGGCAGCCTGGCCCTGGCCATGGAACACAGCGGCGTGTTTCCCCCGTTGCTGACGCAACTGGCCCTCATCGGGGAGGAGTCGGGCGCGCTCGACGCCATGCTGTCGCGCGCGGCCGATATCATCGAGACCGACATCGACGCCACCGTGACCACGCTCTCGGCCCTGCTGGAACCGGCGCTGATGGTGGTGCTGGGCGTGCTCGTCGGTTCGCTCGTGATCGCCCTGTATTTGCCGATTTTCAAGCTGGGGGCCGTGATTTGAAGATCGAACCACGCAAAACGTCCCCATGCGCTGGCAGATGTTTTACACTGCGGCAGTGCCAGGCAATGTTTGCGCGGCAACATCATCACCTCAGATAATTCCACCATGCTGCAAGATACCCTGCTGTTCGCCGCGCCCGGCAACCTGCCCGTCGCCCTCGTTGCCTCCTTGTTCGGCCTGATCGTCGGCAGCTTCCTCAACGTGGTGATCCACCGCGTGCCGAAAATGATGCAGCGCGATTCCGACAATTACGTGGCGGAAGAAAGCGGTTTGCCCTTGCCGCACACGGACCGCTACAACCTGATGCTGCCGCACTCGAACTGCACCGCCTGCGGCCACCGCATCACGGCCATGGAAAACATCCCCGTCATCAGCTACCTGCTGCTGCGCGGCAAATGCAGCGCGTGCAAGGCGCCGATTTCCGTGCGCTATCCGCTCGTCGAGCTGCTGACGGGTGCGCTGTCGGCCCTCCTGATCTGGCACTTCGGCAGCGGCTGGACAGGTCTCGCCACACTTGTATTTGCCTGGCTGCTGATCGCCATGACCTTCATCGATGCCGATACGCAAATGCTGCCGGACGACCTCACCTTCCCCCTGCTGTGGGCCGGCTTGCTGGTCAATATCAACGGCACTTTCGTGCCGTTGCAAGACGCCGTCATCGGCGCGGCCGCCGGTTACCTGGCACTGTGGGCCGTGTACTGGGCCTTCAAGCTGGCGACAGGCAAAGAGGGAATGGGCTATGGTGACTTCAAATTGCTGGCGGCGCTCGGTGCGTGGCTGGGCTGGACCATGCTGCCGACGATCATCCTGTTGTCGTCGCTGGTGGGCGCCGTGGTCGGCATCGGCCTGATCGTGTTTGCCAAGCGCGGGCGCGACAAACCGATTCCGTTCGGCCCCTATCTCGCGGCGGCGGGTTTGATCGCGCTGCTGTACGGCACGCCCCTGTCGCGCCTCACGCTAGGCCTGACCGGCTGACCGGCGCAGCACTGCGCCCCTATGGATAAATACATGCAACTACACAACGTCCCTTATTTCAGCGTCGGACTCACCGGCGGCATCGGTTGCGGCAAGAGCACGGTGGCCGACATGTTCGCCGCGCGTGGCGCCTCCATCGTCGATACCGACCAGATCGCCCACAGCCTGACGGCGCCCAATGGCGCGGCCATGCCGGCCCTGGTGGCGGAATTTGGCGCCGACTACGCCGATGCGCGCGGCGCCCTCGACCGCACAAAAATGCGCAACCTCGTGTTTTCCGACGCCGCGGCCAAGGCGAAACTGGAAGCCATCCTGCACCCGCGCATTCGCCAGGCCACCTTGGCGGCGGCCGAAGCAGCGACGGGCAGCTACGTGATCTTTGCCGTGCCCCTGCTCGTCGAGTCCGGTGGCTGGGTGGAACGGGTCAACCGGGTAATGGTCATCGATTGCCTGGAAAGCCTGCAAGTGTCGCGCGTGATGGCGCGCAATGGCTTATCGGAAGAACAAGTCAAAGCCATCATGGCCACGCAGGCGACACGTGCCATGCGCCTGGCGGCGGCGGACGATGTGATCGACAATAATGGCGATTTGGCGTCCCTGGCACCGCAGATTGCCCAGTTGCACGATTTATATCTGGCATTTTCAAAAAGAATGGCTGGAATGGCCCCGCAACGTTTGTAATTTGTCGACGCTTGGTTCAAAATCACGGGATTGTTTGCAGGTCCTTACTTAAGGGAATTATTTTGATTGTCTACGAATACCCTTTCAACGAACGCATACGTACCTTGTTGCGGCTGGAAGACCTGTACGACAAATTCAAGTTCTTCATCCAGCAAGAGCATGCAATGCAACACCATGTTGCCTTGGCAACTATTTTCGATATGCTCGAAGTGGCGGGCCGCGCCGACCTGAAGTCCGACCTGCTGCAGGAACTCGAGCGCCAGCGTCAGAGCCTGCTCGGCTACCGCAGCAATCCGAACGTGGAACCGGAAACCCTGGACGCCATCCTCGGCGAACTCGATAGTGTCAGCGGCGCCCTCGTGGCGGCACAAGGCAAGACGGGCCAGAATATCCGCGACAATGAATGGCTGATGAGCATCCGCGGCCGCACCATCATCCCGGGCGGCGCCTGCGAATTCGACTTGCCGTCGTACTTTGCCTGGCAAAAACGCAGCTCCGAACAGCGCCTGACCGATATCCACGCGTGGTTTGCCCCGCTGGCGCCCCTGTTCGATGCGCTGGCCCTCGTCTTGCGCCTGCTGCGCGATTCCGGCGGACCCGTTAAACTGATCGCCAATGGCGGAAGCTACCAGCAAATGCTGCAAGGCAAGGTGTACCAGATGCTGCGCCTGAGCCTGGATGAAAACAGCGGCGCCATCCCGGAAATTTCCGCCAACAAATACATGCTGTGGGTGCGCTTCACTACCCAGGGCGGCGACTTGAAACCCAAGCCGCTGGAAGAAGATGTCCCGTTCGAGCTCACGCTCTGTAATTTTTAACTGTTACTTATTTGCCCCATCATGACCGTCGTTAACTGCCCTACCTGTGCCGCCAAAGTCGAATGGACTGAAGCCAACAAATTCCGCCCCTTCTGTTCGGAGCGCTGCAAACAGATCGATCTGGGTGCCTGGGCCGAAGAGAAATACACGATTCCCGCCGCCGACCCGTTTGAAGATCCCCTTGCGGACGAAGACAACAAGCCGCAGTAAGCCTCAACGCAGTAAGCCTCAATTAAACGGATTTTCCAGGCGTAGCCCCTGCGCCGCGAAACTGTCCAGCCTGCCGCTGACCACCGTCAAGCCATAGGCGATGCCCATCGCCGCGATCTGTCCATCGACGCCATGCGCGTGGCCGCGGCCATGCAGGCGCGCGCACACGAGGGCGCAATCGAGGTCGAATTCCAGCAGCCGCGGCGCATATTCCGCCAGCACGGCTTCCAGCCAGCCTTCCAGCGCCAGTGCTTCCAGCGCCGCTTCGCGCCGCCAGCTGCACTGTATGCCTGCTCGCAACTGGGCGATCACCTGCACCGGCACATAGCGCGCCTCGGGCGCCACCCGCTCGAAAAAATCGGCCACGCCCGCCGGCGCTGCAGCCCCCTTGCGCGATGCAACGATCACATCCGTATCGAGCAGGTAAGCCGGCATGGCTCAGGGGCGGCGCTCGAAATCCGCATCGAACCCCACGTCAGGCATGCTGCGCAAAATATCGTCGAGCGGACGCTTCGGCAGCGGCCGCAAGGCGCTGCGCAGGATGTCGCGGTGCTCGTCTTCGATGCTGCGCCCATGCGCGCGGGCACGCTTGTGCAAGGCGGCAATCAGCAATTCATCGGTATCGGTAAAGGTCAGTGTCAGCGGCATGCGAGACTCCCCGGTGCGTGATGAAAGCACTGTAGCGCAAAGCGCCGACTATACAAGGAAAGTCACAGGAAAGCTTGCGCCAGCACGCAGCGTGATGCTGCCCGCTGGCACAAGTAGAGATCAGGCAGGCGCCAGCGATTCCCGGCGTACCTCATCTAACCATTCCAGCAGGGGAATGGTGGCCGGCAGCAAGGGTTCCACGCCGACCGTGCCCTGCCAGGCGAACGCCTGCCCTTCCAGGCTTTGCGGCTCGCCCCGCCACTCGCGGCTGATATAGAAATGCAAGCGCACATGGGCGTGCGGATACACATATTCGACGCCGCACCAGGCTTCGGCACTGTCGATATGCAAGCCCAGCTCCTCGACAAACTCGCGTTTCAAGGCGTCAAAAATGGCTTCGCCCGCTTCGACTTTACCGCCAGGAAATTCCCAATAGCCGTCATACGGCTTGCCGGCCGGGCGCTGGCCCAGCAGCACGTCGCCATTCGGCTTCATCAGGATGCCGACGGCGACATCGACCGGTTTCACTTTCACTTCGCTCATTGCGGCAGCTTTCCCGCAGGAAGTTTCCCCGCATAGTCGCGCGCGAATTGCCAGGCGACACGGCCCGAACGGGAACCGCGCTGCAAGGCCCAGCGCAAGGCGTCACCGCGCGCTGCCGCGATCTGTTCCTGGGTGCAGCCGAACGACGCGAGCCAGTGCGCCGCGATATCGAGGTAATCATCCTGCTTGAACGGGTAGAACGACAGCCACAGGCCAAAGCGTTCGGACAGCGAGATTTTCTCTTCCACCGTCTCGCCCGGATGCAGATCGCCATCGTCGTCCGTCTTGTAGCTCGTGTTGTCCGACATGCGTTCCGGCATCAGGTGACGGCGGTTCGAGGTGGCGTAGATCAGCACATTGTCCGATTGCGCGGCGATGCTGCCGTCGAGCGCCACTTTCAGCGCCTTGTAGCCGCTTTCGCCCTCTTCGAACGACAGGTCGTCGCAAAAGATGATGAAGCGCTCGGGACGCGCCGCCACCAGGTCGACGATGTCGGGCAAGTCCGCCAGATCGGCCTTGTCCACTTCGATCAGGCGCAAGCCTTGATCGGCAAACTGGTTCAGGCACGCCTTGATCAGCGAAGACTTGCCCGTGCCGCGCGCACCCGTCAGCAGCACGTTGTTGGCCGGACGGCTACTGACGAACTGGCGCGTGTTCTGCTCGATCTGCGCTTTTTGCGTGCCGATATTGTGCAAGTCGTCCAACGCGATGTTCGACACGTGGGCCACGGCCTGCAGGTAAGGAAGCGCGCCCTGGCGCCGGCGCCAGCGGAAGGCAAAGCTGTTCCAGTCGGTTGCCGGCAAGGCCGGCGGCAAGATCGACTCGAGGCGCGCCAGCACCCGCTCGGCGCGGATCAGGAATTGATCGAGGCCGGTCATGAGCGGTAGTCGGCGTTGATCGACACGTAGTCATGCGACAGGTCGCACGTCCACAGGGTGGCCATGGCATCGCCGCGCGCCAGCTTGACGCGGATGGTGATTTCGCTTTGCTGCATCACGCGCTGGCCATCCTGCTCCTGATAGTCGGGGTTGCGGCCGCCATTCTTGGCCACCCACACGTCGTCCAGGTACAGGTTCAGCTGGCCCACGTCCAGGTCGTCCACGCCCGCGTAGCCGATGGCGGCCAGGATGCGGCCCAGGTTTGGATCGGACGCGAAGAACGCCGTTTTCACCAGCGGCGAATGGGCGATGGAATAGGCGATCTTGCGGCACTCTTCCACGTTGCGGCCGTCTTCCACGGTCACCGTCATGAACTTGGTCGCGCCTTCGCCGTCGCGCACGATGGCTTGTGCCAGGAAGGTCGACAGTTCGGTGACGGCGGCGGCCAGTTCCGCATAGTGCGGCGAGTCGATGGAATCGATGACCAGGCTGCCGGCGCCCGTGGCCACCAGCATGAACGAGTCATTGGTGGACGTGTCGCCGTCGATGGTGATGCAGTTGAACGATTTGTCGGCCGCCTGTTTCACCAGCTGGTCCAGCACCGGTTGCGCCACGGTGGCGTCGAACGCGAGGAAACCGAGCATGGTGGCCATGTTCGGCTTGATCATGCCGGCGCCCTTGCTGATGCCCGTCAGGGTGACCGCGTGGCCACCGATGGTGACCGTGCGCGAGCCGGCTTTCGGCTGCGTATCGGTGGTCATGATGGCTTCGGCGGCCGAGAACCAGTTGTCCGATGTCAGCGCGGCCACGGCTTGCGGCAGGCCGGCGACCAGGCGCTGCACGGGCAAGGGTTCGAGGATCACGCCGGTGGAAAACGGCAGGATTTGCTGCGGCGTGCAGCCCAGCAGCTCGGCCAGCGCGGCGCAGCTGGCCTGCGCGTCGGCCAGGCCCGATTCGCCCGTGCCCGCATTCGCGTTGCCCGTGTTGACCAGCAGCGCGCGGATCGGCGCGGCGCCAGCCGTCACTGCGGCCAGGTTGGCTTTCGAAATTTGCACGGGCGCGGCGCAAAAGCGGTTCAGGGTGAACACGCCGGCCACGGTGGCCGTCGGCGCCAGTTTCAATACCAGCAAATCCTTGCGGTTGGGTTTCTTGATGCCGGCTTCGGCAACACCGATTTCAATGCCGGCGACGGCTTTCAAGTCGGCGGCGACGGGCTTGGGAGAATTGACGGCCATGGTGAGTTCTTCTGCGAGGGAAAATGGAAGCGCTATTGTAGCGCCTTCGCGGCGCCGGTGAACATGCGTGCCTACACATGCGCGCCCGCAAATTGAAAAGGCATAAAAAAACGGAGACCGCGGTCTCCGTTTTTGCTCAGGCTGTCAAACCGCCTTATGCCAGCTTGCCGTGGCAAGCTTTGTATTTTTTACCGCTGCCGCAAGGGCATGGATCGTTACGACCGACCTTGACGCCCATGCTCACGCTCATGTCGTCGACGTTGTCCATGTTGCCGCCGGCCACAGGCGCCAGCAGTTCTTCCGGCGCCGCGTTCGGGTCGAATTCGGCGTGCTGGTAGTGCACGTTTTCCACGTGCGACTGCTGCATCGCCTGTTCGGCCGCATCGACTTCTTCGCGCGACTGGATACGCACCGTCATCACGTGTTTCGTGACGTCGTTCTTGATCATGTCGAGCATCTGGCCAAACAGTTCAAACGCTTCGCGCTTGTATTCCTGTTTCGGGTTCTTCTGCGCATAACCACGCAGGTGAATACCCTGGCGCAGGTGATCGAGTGCCGCCAGGTGTTCACGCCAGTGGCTGTCCACGCTTTGCAGCATGACATTGCGTTCGAAGCCGCCAAACGATTCCTTGCCGACGATATCGATCTTCGACTGGTACACGGCATCGGCCGCAGCCAGCACTTTTTCCAGGATCTCGTCGTCTGTCAAGGTCGAATCAGCTTCCAGCAATTGCTGCAGCGGCAAGTCGAGCTGCCATTCGCTGGCCAGGGTGTTTTCCAGACCTTTGATATCCCACTGCTCTTCCACCGATTCGTGCGGCACGTACTCGTGCACCAGGTCGGTGAACACGCCATGGCGCAGCGAGCCGATCATTTCCGAGATATCGGTCGTTTCCAGCAGCTCGTTACGCTGCTGGTAGATCACTTTACGCTGGTCGTTGGCGACGTCATCGTATTCCAGCAATTGCTTGCGGATGTCGAAGTTGCGCGCTTCGACTTTGCGCTGGGCCGATTCGATCGAACGCGAGACGATGCCTGCCTCGATCGGTTCGCCTTCCGGCATTTTCAGACGGTCCATCACGGCGCGCACGCGGTCGCCGGCGAAGATGCGCAGCAGCGCGTCGTCGAGCGACAGGTAGAAGCGCGACGAACCCGGATCGCCCTGGCGGCCGGCACGGCCGCGCAGCTGATTGTCGACGCGGCGCGATTCGTGGCGTTCGGTGCCGATGATGTGCAAGCCGCCCGCATTGACCACGTGGTCGTGCAGGGATTGCCATTCATCGCGCAAGGTCTGCGACTGGGCTGCCTTGTCGGCGTCGCTCAGTTCAGCATTGGCTTCGATGAACTTGATCTGGTTCTCGACGTTACCGCCCAACACGATGTCCGTACCGCGACCGGCCATGTTGGTGGCGATGGTGATGGCTTTCGGACGGCCTGCCTGGGCGATGATTTCCGCTTCGCGCGCATGCTGCTTCGCGTTCAGCACATTGTGCGGCAAACCGGCCTTGGTCAGGATGCCCGACAGCAGTTCCGAGTTCTCGATCGAGGTCGTACCGACCAGCACGGGCTGGCCGCGCTCGTAGCAGTCGCGGATGTCGTTCAACATCGCGTTGTATTTTTCAGCCGACGATTTGTAGACCTGATCCTGACGGTCCTTGCGCTGCAGCGGACGGTTTTGCGGGATCACGACCGTTTCCAGGCCGTAGATTTCCTGGAATTCGTACGCTTCGGTATCGGCCGTACCGGTCATGCCAGCCAGCTTGGCGTACATGCGGAAGTAGTTCTGGAAAGTGATCGAGGCCAGGGTCTGGTTCTCGTTCTGGATCTTGACGCCTTCTTTCGCTTCGACGGCCTGGTGCAAGCCATCGGACCAGCGGCGGCCCGTCATCAGACGGCCCGTGAATTCATCGACGATCACCACTTCATTGTTCTGCACCACGTAGTGCTGATCCTTGAAGTACAGCGCATGCGCGCGCAGAGCCGCATACAGGTGGTGCACGAGCGTGATGTTGGCCGAATCGTACAGCGACGCGCCTTCCGGCAGCAGGCCCATCTCCATCAGGATGCCTTCGGCCTTTTCATGGCCGGCTTCCGTCAGCAGCACCTGGTGCGCTTTTTCATCCTTGGTGTAGTCGCCCGGCACGTCAACCTTGCCCTTGCCGTCCGGCGTTTCTTCGCCGATCTGCAAGGTCAGGCGCGCAGGCACTTCATTGATCTTGTGATACAGGTCCGTGTGGTTCTCGGCCTGGCCCGAAATGATCAACGGCGTACGCGCTTCATCGATCAGAATCGAGTCGACTTCATCGACGATGCCGAAGTTCAGGCTGCGCTGCACGCGTTCGCGCGCTTCGTAGACCATATTGTCGCGCAAGAAGTCGAAACCGAATTCATTGTTCGTGCCATAGGTGATGTCGGAGTTGTACGCCTGCTGCTTGGCGCTGTGCTCCATCTGCGACATGTTCACGCCCGTCGACAGGCCCAGCCATGCATACAGGCGGCCCATGGTCTCGGCATCGCGCTGCGCCAGGTAATCATTGACGGTGACGATATGCACGCCCTTGCCCGACAGGGCGTTCAGGTAGGCTGGCAAGGTTGCCATCAGGGTCTTGCCCTCGCCCGTGCCCATCTCCGCGATCTTACCGAAATGCAAGACCATGCCGCCGATCATCTGCACATCGAAATGGCGCATGCGCAGGACGCGCTTGCTGGCCTCGCGGCAGACGGCAAATGCTTCCGGCAACAAGGCATCGAGCGATTCGCCAGCGGCGATGCGTTCCTTGAAGGCAGGCGTTTTCGCTTGCAGCTCGGCATCCGACAGCTTTTCGATGGCCGGCTCGAGCGCATTGATCTCGCGTACCGTTTTTTGGTATTGCTTGAGCAGCCGCTGGTTGCGGCTACCGAAAATCTGGGTCAGTAATGACATGCTTGAATTCTTGAAAAAACGCCGTTAAAAAAAGCTCGGTAGGGAACAACGAGGTAGGTATCGCGTCACCGCACGGAGTTCGACTATGGCAAAAGACGATGATTTTATCATGCGTTCCCGACATGGTTGGGGTAATGCGCCATATAACAATAGCTTAATGACAAACAAATGGCAGAAATTGCGGACATTTTCCATACTGTAAGGCAATACGGCCTGCCCGCCTGCGCCGCCCCCGCCGCCGCACTCGTCATGCGCGGGCGAGTGTGCTATGTTTCGGCCATGCGAACTCCCACTTATTCTCCGGCGCCGCGCCGCGGCTACGGCTTCGCCCGTTCAGGCCCGGCCGCGACGGGCGCAACCGACTTTCTGCGCGGCAACGCGACGATGGCCTCCCTGATGCCCACCGTCACGCGCCTGGCCGCCCTGCAAAAAGATTGCGCCAGGGCCTTGCCGGCCATGTTCGAGCATTGCGACATCCTGCAATTTGAGGGCGGCCAACTGGTGCTGGCCACGCCGAACGCGGCGCTGGCGGCCAAGCTCAAGCAGCAATTGCCGAAGTTGCAAGGGGAACTGGAAAGAAAGGGCTGGCAGATTTCAGGCATCAAGCTGAAAGTGCAAGTCATCAAGAGCATCGCGCCCATCGTGCATACGCGGGCGCTGGTCTTGCCGGAAAAAGCCATGTCGGCCCTGGAAGAGCTGAGCACGGCCCTGCCCGCGTCGAAACAGAACGAGCAATTGATCGCGGCGCTGCGCAATATGGTGCGCCACCACCGCGAACCGCGGGACTGAGAATAACGGCGCTAAATTAACGCATATCGCGTAGGTCGGATTAGGCCCTTCGGGCCGTAATCCGACAACACCACGATCAGTGCCAACATGGTTGTCGGATTACGCGGGGCGTCGCCCCGCTAATCCGACCTACGTCAGGGACCACTCGCGCTCCATCTGGCGCAGGTAGGATTGCGGCGCCGCCTCGTTGGTGGCGAACGACACGATTTCATACGCATCGGGCTGCTCCAGCAGCGCCAGCAGCAGCTGGTTGTTCAGCGCATGGCCGGACTTGTGCGCCGTGTAGTAGGCGAGCAAGGGGTGGCCCACCAGGTACAGGTCGCCGATGGCGTCAAGGATCTTGTGGCGCACGAACTCGTCTTCATAGCGCAAGCCGTCCGCGTTGAGGATGCGGTACTCGTCCATGACGATGGCGTTTTCCAGCGAACCACCGCGGGCCAGGCCCATGCCGCGCAAGCTTTCCACGTCCTGCATGAAACCGAAGGTGCGCGCGCGCGCCACGTCGTGCACATACGACACGTCGCCAAAGTCGACGGAGGCGCGCTGCATCGTGCCATCGACGGCCGGGTGGTTGAATTCGATGAAGAAATCGAGCTTGAAGCCGTCATACGGCGACAGGCGCGCCCATTTCTCCGCGTCGCCCTTGCCGTGACGCACTTCCACGGGCTTGACGACCTTGATGAATTTCTTCGCCGCCTGCTGCTCTTCCACGCCAGCCTGCTGCAGCAGGTAGACGAAGGACGAGGCGGAACCGTCCATGATGGGAATTTCTTCCGCATTCACGTCGATATACATATTGTCGATCCCCAGGCCCGCCGCCGCCGACATCAGATGTTCCACGGTAGACACCCTGGCGCCATCCTTGATCAGCACGGAAGCCATACGCGTGTCGCCCACGGCCATGGCGCTGGCGGGGAACTCGACGATGGGGTCGAGGTCGATGCGGCGAAACACGATGCCCGTGTCAATCGCGGCAGGACGCAGGATCAGCTCGACCTTGGTGCCGGAATGTAAACCGACACCGATGGTGCGGACCTGTTGTTTGATGGTGCGTTGTTTTAACATCTGTCGATTATATCTATTTGCCGGATTTTCGTTGCGGTGCGGCATGGATCACGCCAGAAATACCACAACCGTTCCTCACGGATGTTCGCTTTCCACATGCACGGCTTCGCGGCGCACTAGGTAAATCCCGCTGCCGATGATGATGGCCGCGCCGATCAAGGTGTATTCGTCGGGCAGGGCGCGCCACAGCATCCAGTCCAGGGCCATGCCCCAGGCCAGGGCCGAGTATTCGAACGGCGCCACGCTGGAGGCCTTGCCATGGCGAAACGCTTCCGTGATGGCCAGCTGGCCCAGGAAACCACTCAGCGACAAGCCCGCCAGCAGCCACCAGTCTTCGCTGCGGATGCTCACCCACTCATGCGCCGACAGGGCCACGCCGCCGCCGGCCATCATCACCATCAGCCAGAAGACCATGCTTTCGCTGGCATCCGTGCGGCTCAGGATACGGCCCGTGACGGCGGAAATGGCATAGCAGGCGGCCGAGCCCAGCACGGCCAGCCCGGCCAGGGAAAAGAAGCCCGAGCCGTCGGGGCGCAGCGCCACCAGCACGCCCAGCAGTCCCACGGCGATGGCGCACCAGCGCGCCAAGTCGACTCTTTCCTTCAGGATAAACACCGACAGGATCGTGATCAGCAAGGGCGCGACGAAGAACAGCGAATACGCCTCGGCCAGCGACATGCGCTTCAAGCCATACGCGAACAGAGTGATCATCATCACGCCCAGGGCGCCGCGCAGCACGTGCAGTGGCCAGCGCACCTTCAGCAAGTTCTTGAAAGCGCCGCGGTACAGCAGGTACAGACACACAAGCGGCAAGGACGACAGGGCGCGCAAGGCCGTCACCTGCATGGCGGGGTAGTGGGCGGACAGCAACTTCATGGCCGTGTCCATCAGGGAAAACATGGCGACGGCGACCAGCATCACATAGATGCTGCGCAGGTTGGGATTGCGGGGTATCAGGACAGACTCCTGGCGAAAGAGCGGGGCCGTCATCATGGCGACAGCCGGAGCCAGGACAGTGTGGCAAGGCCAAACCATCAAGCCGATTATAGCAAGCGCGGCCGTTTTACATTTTCAAAGGGGCAACTACACAGGCAACAGCATCACCAGTTTCAACTCATGCTGGCGCGCCAGGTGCAAGGTCACCTGATTAAATACCAGCAGCCCCTGTTGCGCATGCTGGAACTGGCGCAAGCCCCCATCGCGGCCCTGCACCTGCTGCGCGCCCCACCACTGGCGAAATTCAAGGCTGGCGCCAGTAAGTTCCGCGATCAGGCCGGCCAGCGGCGCCTGGTCCGCCTGCCGGCCGATATCGGCGCGGAATTCCGCCACCAGCCGCTGCGCCCGCTCGGGCCAGCCGACGACGAGATCGCGCGCGCCCGGTTCCAGGAACATGAAGCGCAGCTGGTTCGGTGCGCCCTCCCCGGCCTGCAGCCAGCCCGCAAACAAGGTGGACGCCGCGCCGTTCCACGCCACGGCATTCCATGCGCGATCGAGGACGTACGCCGGCGCATCGATGGCGGACACGATGGCGGCCAGTTCGGCGCTAGCAGGCCCCCCGCCCTCGCCTGTCGCGTGGCTGGGGTCATGCTTGTCGGCCACCTCGAACAGATAAGCGCGCTCGGCCGTGCTCAGCTGCAGCACCTGCGCCAGGCGCGCCAGCATCTTGGCCGACGCCGATACGGGCCTGCCCTGCTCCAGCCACGTCAGCCAGGTGGGACTGACGTCACACAGCTGCGCCAGTTCTTCTCGCCGCAAGCCCGGCGTGCGCCGCCGTCCGCCACCGGGCAAGCCAGCCATGGCGGGGGTGACGGCTTCGCGCCGGGCACGGATGAATTCAGCAAGTTTGTTCGACATGGCACGGATGCATGGTAGTGGATATACCAGTATAAGTTATGGTCTTGTTACAGGATAATTTTATCCCTATTCTGCAGGAACTCACCCATCAACAGGAGAAAACCATGCAGCAGCACGATGTCGTTACCGAACAGTTTGGCAAGACGGCCAATGCCTACCTGAGCAGCGCCGTACACGCGCAAGGCGCGGACCTGGTGCTGATGCAGGAATGCGCGCGCCGCCACGGCAAGCCCGTCGTCCTGGACCTGGGCTGCGGCGCCGGCCACGCCAGCTTCGCCGTCGCTCCCGTGGCGCAATCGGTGGTCGCCTACGACCTGGCGCAGCCCATGCTCGACGTGGTGGACCACGCGAAGGCACAGCGCGGCTTGCACAACATCAGCACGCAACAGGGCGACGTGGCGCGCCTGCCGTTTGCCGACGCCAGCTTCGACATGGTCGTCACGCGCTTTTCCGCGCACCACTGGAACGACGTGGCCGCTGCACTGGCAGAAGCGTGGCGCGTGCTGCGCCCGAACGGCACCTTGCTTGTGATCGACATCGTCGCGCCGAAAACGGCCCTGTACGACAGCACCTTGCAGGCGGTGGAAATGCTGCGCGACGCTTCCCACGTGCGCGACTACCGCACCTGCGAATGGGGCGCCAAATTCAACAATGCGGGATTCACGCACAGCTTGCGCAGCGTGTGGAAACTGACGATGCAGTTCGACGAGTGGGTGGCGCGCATGCGCACGCCGAACGAGCGCGTGGCGGCCATCCGCAACCTGTTCGATGGCGCGCCCGAGGAAGCGAGAAGATATTTCGCGCTGCAGGACGACTATTCCTTCAGCATCGATGCGGCCATGTTCGAGGCAACGAAACCATCGGTACAGTAAACGTCAAAACGGCGCCGATGGCGCCGTTTTGATTTACGCGTAGGTTGGGTAGGTTGGATTAGCGCAAGGCGCGTAATCCAACAATGCCAGAACAAACGTGATGCAAACGCAGCACGTCGGCTTACGCTGCGCTAAGCCGACCTACGCCAACCTACCCAGCCTGCACTCTGCTTAAGCCAGCTGGCCCAGCAGCGTCTCGGCATTCGACACTTCAAACTTGCCGCCTTGCTCGACATTCAATTGCGTCACGACGCCATTGTCGACCAGCATCGAGTAGCGCTGCGAACGCGTGCCCATGCCGTGCTTGGAGAAATCGGCGTCCAGGCCCAGTGCCTTGCTGTAGGCGGCATTGCCGTCAGCCATCATGCGCACGACGCCCGTGGCTTTCTGATCGCGGCCCCAGGCGCCCATAACGAACGCGTCGTTGACGGAGATGCACCAGATTTCATCGACGCCCTTGGCTTTCAGGTCGGCAGCGTGCTGCACGTAGCCTGGCACGTGCTGTGCGGAGCAGGTCGGGGTGTAGGCGCCTGGCAGGCCGAAGATGGCGATCTTCTTGCCCTTGACCAGGTCTTGCACGTTGAACGTGTTCGGGCCCAGTGCGCAACCTTCGGTTTCGCTTTCGATGAATTCGGCCAGGGTGCCTTCTGGCAGGGTGTCGCCGATCTTGATGGTCATGTTGACTCCTTGTGTACTGTCGGTTGAGGATGCTGCCGGCATGATGCCGACACTGCGCGATAGTATGCCTGACTTGCCGTATTTGTGCAGAAAATGGCCGGAAAGGCAAAGTCAAAAGTCAAAAACCGCCAAAAAAAACGGCGGCCCTCAGGCCGCCGTCATCGTTGCATACATCAGATCACCTTTTCCATATTGAAGCGCATGAAAAATGCTCAGGGCAAGGCTTTGCAACGCCGCCATGGGCTTTTTTCACTGCGCTTAATCGGCTTGCTTGCGCAGGAAGGCTGGAATGTCGTAGGTCTCCATGCCATTCTTTTCCATCGCGCGCACTTGCTCGGAAGCCGATTCACGGCGCCATACTGCCGGTGCCTTCATGCCGTCGAAACCGGCCGCCGGCGTAGCCACGCCTACCGTCGTCGTCGCCGCTTGCGCGCTACCCATGGCAGCCGACGGGGTCAGCGGGCTGTTGTGGGTACCGGTGCGCAGCACTTGCTGCGGTACCAGCTGGATGTTTTTCTTGGCGCGGCCCAGGCCCGTGGCCACCACGGTGACGCGGATGTCGTCGCCCATGGCGTCGTCGTAGGCGATACCCTGCGCGATCGACGCGTCCGGCGCGGCAAACGCGCGCACGGCAGCCATGACTTCCTTGATCTCTTTACCTTTCAAGCCACGGCTGGCCGTGACGTTGACCAGCACGCCGCGCGCGCCGGACAGATCAATGCCGTCCAGCAGCGGCGAAGCGACAGCCTGTTCGGCGGCGATGCGCGCGCGGTCGACGCCGGACGCCGTCGCCGTACCCATCATGGCCTTGCCCTGCTCGCCCATGATGGTTTTCACGTCGTTGAAGTCGACGTTGATATGGCCAGGCACGTTGATGATCTCGGCAATGCCGGCCACCGCGTTGTTGAGCACATCGTCGGCATGCTGCATCCATTCCAGCATGCTTTCATCTTCGTAGATCTCTTCCAGTTTTTCATTGAGGATGATGATCAGCGAATCGACGTGCAGGGACAGCTGTTCCAGGCCTTCGTCGGCGATGTCCATGCACTTCTGGCCTTCGTACGAGAACGGCTTCGAGACCACGGCCACCGTCAGCGCGCCCAGTTCCTTGGCCACTTCAGCCACGATGGGAGCGGCGCCCGTGCCCGTGCCGCCGCCCATGCCGGCGGCGATGAAGACCATGTGCGCGCCGCGCAGCGAATCGGCGATGCGCGCGCGCGATTCCTCGGCCAGCTGGCGGCCGACGGCAGGCTTCATGCCGGCGCCCAGACCGGTATCGCCGATCTGGATGATGTTGTGGGCCTTCGATGTCGACAGGGCCTGTGCGTCGGTGTTGGCGGCAATGAATTCCACGCCCGACATGCCTTTGTTGATCATGTGTTGGACTGCATTGCCACCCGCACCGCCGACGCCGACGACCTTGATGACGGTACCTAAAGCTGTGTTATCGACCATATCGAACTCCATGATGTGCTCCTATCAGATGCGGTTTCCAAGCGCCAGGCCTCATATTGGTAGGAGAACTGGAGATTGAAAACTGCGGTTAAATATAAAATAAAGTTATGTGTGTGTACCTGCGATGCTGCCAAAAAACCTGTACTGCCGGGCGCAAATCATGCCCTTAAAAATTCCCTAAAAACCATTCCTTCATACGCTGCCAGACTGCCTTCACCGAGCCGTCCTGACGCGTCACGATGTGGCCGCGCAGGTATTGCTTCTTCGCTTCCAGCAGCAGGCCCAATACCGTGGCATAGCGCGGACTGCGCACCACGTCGGCCAGCTGGCCCCGATACTCTGGCGTGCCAAGGCGCGCCGGTTTCAGGAAAATGTCTTCCGCCATTTCCACCATGCCGGGCATGATGGACGTGCCGCCCGTGAGCACGATGCCCGACGACAGCACGCCTTCGTAACCGGATTCGCGCACCACCTGGTGCACCATGGCGAACAGCTCCTCGACGCGCGGTTCGATCACGGCCGCCAGCGCCTGGCGCGACAGGTTGCGCGGGCCGCGGTCGCCCAGGCCTGGCACTTCCAGCGATTCGCCGGGGTCGGCCAGGACCTGCTTGGCCACGCCATAGCGGATCTTGATTTCTTCCGCTTCCGCGGTCGGGGTACGCAAGGCCATGGCGATGTCGTTGGTGATCTGGTCGCCGGCGATGGGAATGACTGCCGTATGGCGGATCGCGCCATCGGAGAATACCGCCACATCGGTCGTGCCGCCGCCGATGTCGATCAGCACCACGCCCAGCTCCTTCTCGTCGGGCGTGAGCACCGCATCGGCGGACGCCATAGGCTGCAGGATCAGGTCCGACACTTCCAGGCCGCAGCGGCGCACGCACTTGACGATGTTCTGCACCGCCGACACGGCGCCGGTGACGATATGCACCTTCACCTCCAGGCGGATGCCGCTCATGCCGATAGGCTCGCGCACATCTTCCTGGCTGTCGACGATGAACTCTTGCGGCACCGTGTGCAGCAATTGCTGATCGGTCGGAATGTTAACCGCTTTTGCCGTCTCGATGACGCGCGCCACGTCGGTCGCCGTCACTTCCTTGTCCTTGATGGCCACCATGCCGCTGGAATTGAAGCTGCGGATATGGCTGCCCGCAATGCCCGCGTACACATTGCGGATCTTGCAGTCGGCCATCAGCTCGGCCTCTTCCAGCGCGCGCTGGATGGACTCCACCGTCGCCTCGATATTGACCACCACGCCCTTTTTCAGGCCCTTCGATTCGTGCTGGCCCAGCCCGATCACTTCGTGGCGCCCGTCGGACATCACTTCGGCTACCACCGCCACCACTTTCGAGGTGCCGATGTCGAGGCCGACGATCAGGTTTTTCGCGTCTTTTGTCATTTCTTTCGCCTAGTTTTTTGGGCTATTAATTAATTGGGTATTCGGTTAAGTCGGTTTTTTAATCGGACTGCTGTTTTTCTTCTTCATCACTGGCTTGCCATCCTTGCCTTCGGCCGGTATCACCAGGCCGGAGGAACTGAGCGCCAGGCCATTCTGGTAGCGCATATCGATCGTGTCGATATTTTCCAGCCGGCTCGCCAGCTGCGGGTAGATACCCACCAGCCGGTCGACCCGCGCCTTCAGGGTCGTATGATTCTGCTCACGGCCCAGCGCCACGCTCATGCCGTTATCGAGTTTCACCGTCCACGCATAGCGGCTCGACAACGACAGGGTTTCCGGCACCATCTTCAGCGGCGCAAACCACTTCGCCAGCTGCACATAGGTCGCCAGCACTTCCTTCTCGCTGCCATCGGGGCCGGCAAACGCAGGCAATTCATGGTCGTCTTCGGCTTCGGCCACGTTCGCCGTAAACACGTCGCCCTTGACCGACAACAGGCGTCCGTCCTCGCCCCAGGTGCCCAGCGCTTCGTGTTCTTCCAGCGCCACGATCAGCTGGTTCGGCCACTCGCGCCGCACGCTGGCACGGCGTACCCAGGGCACCGATTCGAACACGCCGCGCACGCTTTCCAGGTTGGTCGTGAAAAAATTGCCCTTGATGCGGCCCAAGGTGCCGCTGCGCAGGGTCAGGTAATTCACGTGGCGCAGGCCCTTGTCGTCCGCGCTTTCCACCTTGATCGTGCGCAGGTCGAACATGGGACGCTGCGACACCCACCAGACGCCGGCGGCCACGCACACGACCAGAACCGCGGCCAGCAAGCCGTTGGCAGTCGTATTGAGGCTTTTAGCGTCATGCCACATATCAGTGCTGTCCCTTGTGCATTTTCAGACGCGCGCCAGCGACGATTTCCAGGCACAGGTCTTCATAGCTGATGCCCACCGCGCGCGCCGCCATCGGCACGAGCGAGTGCCCCGTCATGCCGGGCGAGGTATTAACTTCCAACAAAAACAGCTTGCTGTCGGCCGCGCGCATCAACACGTCCACCCGTCCCCAGCCTTCGCAACCGAGGGCGCGGTAGGCTGCCACGGCGATGCGTTCCATCTCCGCCACGATCGCCGGGTCCAGCTGCGGCGGGCAAAAATACTGCGTGTCGTCCGTGAAGTACTTGTTCTGGTAATCGTAATTGCCTTGCGGCGCGACGATCTCGATCGGCGGCAGCGCACGCGCCGTGGCGCCCTTGCCCAGGATCGCGACGGTGAATTCGCGGCCCTTGACGAATTCCTCGGCCAGCACCGAATCATCGAGACCGGCGGCGATGTCGTAGGCCGCCTGGAAGGCGCCCGCCTCGTTGACCGTGGTGATGCCGATGCTCGAGCCTTCATGCGGCGGCTTGACGATCAGCGGCAAGCCCAGTTCCGCAGCGACCTTGGCCAGGTCGGAGCTGTCATCGAGCACCGCGTACTTTGGCGTCGGCAGTTGATGCATCAGCCAGATCATCTTGGTGTAAATCTTGTCCATGCCTACCGCGCAGGCCATCACGCCGCTGCCCGTGTAGGGAATGCCCAGCTGTTCCAGCGCGCCCTGCAGGCTGCCGTCTTCGCCGAAGCGGCCGTGCAGCGCGATGAAGACGCGGTCGAATTTTTCAGCGGCCAGTTCGGCCAGGCTGCGTTCGCCCGTGTCGAACGCGTGCGCGTCCACGCCGCGGCTTGCCAACGCGGCCAGCACGCCCGTGCCGGACATCAGCGACACTTCGCGCTCGGCCGAGCTGCCGCCGAACAGGACGCCGACCTTGCCCAATTGTTTTACATCGATAGCTGAAGCTTGGTTCACATCAGGCCTTTACAGTGTTGGATGGATACGTAGTCAGTTGTTGCGGGATGCCGCTGATGGAGCCCGCGCCCATGGTCAGCACGACGTCGCCGTCGCGCGCCACGCTCATGATGGTGTCGGCCATGTCCTTCATGGACTCGACGAAAATCGGTTCGATCTTGCCGCGCGCGCGCAGCGCATGCGCCAGGGCGCGGCCGTCGGCGGCGACGATGGGCGCTTCGCCCGCCGCATACACTTCGGACAAGAGCAGCACGTCGGGCGCACCGAGCACCTTGACGAAATCCTCGAATAAGTCGCGCGTGCGGCTGTAGCGGTGCGGCTGGAACGCCAGCACGAGGCGGCGACCAGGATAGGCGGCGCGCGCGGCGGCCAAGGTCACTTCCGTTTCTACAGGGTGATGGCCGAAATCGTCGACCAGGGCGAAGCTGCCGCCGTTCGGCAGCGCCACGTCGCCATAGCGCGTAAAGCGGCGGCCCACGCCGGAGAACTCGGCCAGGCCCTGCTGCGTGGCGCTGTCGGCGATGCCGATTTCACGCGCGATGGCGATCGCCGAACAGGCATTCTGCACATTGTGCATGCCAGGCTGGTTCAGCACCACGTCGAGATCCGGATAGCCTTCCTGCAGCACCGTGAAATGCATTTCCAGGCCCACGGCGCGCGCATTGATGGCGCGCACTTGCGCGTCTTCCGCGAAACCGTAGGTGGTGACGGGCTTGGTGACGAACGGGATGATGGCGCGCACGTGCGGATCGTCGATGCACAGCATGGCGCGGCCATAGAAAGGCAAACGGTGCGTGAATTGCACGAAGGCCTGCTTGAGCTTTTCGAAATCGTGCTCGTAGGTGTCCATGTGATCGGCGTCGATATTCGTGATCACTTCGATCATCGGCGTCAGGTTCAGGAACGAGGCGTCCGATTCATCGGCTTCGGCCACCAGGTAGTCGCCCGAGCCCAGCTTGGCGTTCGCGCCAGCGCTGGTCAAACGGCCGCCGATGACGAAAGTAGGGTCGAGACCGCCCTGCGCCAGCACGGAAGCGACCAGGCTGGTGGTGGTCGTCTTGCCGTGGGTGCCGGCAATCGCGATGCCGCGCTTCAGGCGCATCAACTCGCCCAGCATCACGGCGCGCGGCACCAGCGGAATCTTGCGCGCACGCGCGGCCGCCACTTCCGGATTGTCCTGCGGGACGGCGCCTGACGTCACCACCGCATCGGCGTCGCCGATGTTCTCGGCCGCGTGGCCGAGCATGACGGTCGCGCCCAGGCTCGCAAGGCGCTGCGTCGCCGCATTGCTGCCCAGGTCCGAGCCCGACACCTTGTAGCCGAGGTTGACCAGCACTTCGGCGATGCCGCTCATGCCGCTGCCGCCAATGCCGACAAAGTGGATATTGTTTACTTTATGCTTCACAGAGCTAACCTCATGCCAGTTTTTCCAATACGTGTGCGATCGCCTCATTGGCGTCGCGCTTGCCTGCTGCCAGTGCCGCTTGCGCCATGTGCTGGCAGGTATCCCGCGTCAAGGACGCCAGCAATGTGCTCAGCGACGCGGCACTCATTTCCGTTTGCGGCAGATGAATCGCCGCGCCTTGTTTTGCCATCCATTGCGCGTTGTCGCGCTGGTGGCTGGTGGTCGACGCCACCAGCGGCACGAGCACGCTGGCCACGCCGGCCGCCGTCAATTCCGACAGGGTGATCGCGCCTGCGCGGCAAATCACCAGGTCGGCTTCGGTATACGCCTTGGCCATGTCGTCGATGAAGTCGACCACATTGGCTTGCACGCCCGCCTGCGCATACGCGGCATGCAGGGCGTCGATATTCTTCTTGCCCGACTGGTGCGTCACCAGCGGGCGTTCGCCCTCCGCCATCAGGGCCAGCGCGGCGGGCAGATTGTCGTTCAGCGCTTTCGCGCCCAGGCTGCCGCCCACCACCAGGATGCGCAGCGGTCCGCTGCGGCCCGCGAAGCGAAGCGCCGGCGGCGCCATGGCGAGGATTTCGGCGCGCACGGGATTGCCCGTGACGACGGCCTTGCCGGCGGCGCTGCCGAAATCGGCGGGAAAACCGAAGCACACCTGCTGCGCCAGCGGCACCAGGGTCTTGTTCGACAACAGCAGCGCCGCGTCGGCATTGACCAGCACCAGCGGCACGCCCTTCAGGCGCGCCATCAGGCCGCCCGGCACGGTGACGTAGCCGCCCATGCCCATCACCACGTCCGGCTTGCGGCGGGCGATGAAACGGCGGATGGCAAAGAAGCTGGCCAGCATCTTGAAGCCGCCCTTAACCGTGTGCGCCAGGCCCTTGCCGCGCATGCCGGAAAATTCAATCGCGTCCATGGGAATGCCGCTCTTCGGCACCAGTTCCTGTTCCATGCCGTGGGTCGTGCCCAGCCAGCTCACTTCCCAGCCGCGCGCGCGCATCGTCTGCGCAATCGCCAGGCCCGGGAAAATATGGCCGCCGGTGCCGGCCGCCATGATCATCAGTCTTTTCGTCGTCTTCAAGTTCGTCACGTTGTTCATAGCCGGCCTCCCCGCATCAGGATCCGGTTTTCGTAATCGATGCGCAGCAAAATCGCCAGGCCGATACAGTTAATCAGTACGCCCGTGCCGCCATAACTCATCAGGGGCAAGGTCAGACCCTTGGTCGGCAGCAGGCCCAGGTTCACGCCCATGTTGATGAAGGTCTGCACGCCGATCCAGATGGCGATGCCCTTCGCCGTCAGGCCGGCAAAGGTCTGGTCGATGGCGATCGCCTGGCGGCCGATATCGAACGCCCGCTTGATAATCCAGTAAAACATGCCGATCACGATCAGCACGCCGACCAGGCCCAGTTCCTCGCCGATCACGGCCAGCAAGAAGTCCGTATGCGCTTCGGGCAGGTAGTGCAGTTTTTCCACGCTGCCGCCCAGGCCCACGCCAAACAGTTCGCCGCGTCCGAAGGCGATCAGGGAGTGCGTCAGCTGGTAAGCCTTGTTCAGCGCATTGTCTTCCTGCCATGGATCGAGATACGCAAAAAACCGCTCGCGGCGGAATTTCGACAAGGCGATGATGGTGACGAAGATCGCCGTCAGCATGGCGCCGATGCCGCCGAACCAGATGGCGTTGACGCCGCCCAAAAACAGGATGCCCATGGCGATGCAGACGATCACGCCGAAGGCGCCCAGGTCGGGCTCCATCAGCAGCAGCAAGCCGACGAAGCTCACAGCCAGCGCCATCGGCATGAAGCCCTTGGTCAGCTTGTGCATGTATTCCTGCTTGCGCACCGTGTAGTCGGCCGCGTACAGCACCATCACCACTTTCATCAGCTCGGACGGCTGCGGCCGCAGGCCCGGCAAGTTCAGCCAGCGGCGACCGCCATTGACCGACACGCCCAGGCCCGGTATCAAGACCATCACCAGCAGCACCAAGGTGCCGATGAACAGCCACGGCGCGATCTTTTGCCAGGTGGCGACGGGAATGCGGAACACCAGCGCGCCGACGATGATCGACACGCCGATGAACAGCGCCTGGCGCACGACGAAATAATTGTTCGTGTAGGCGGCAAACTTGCGCGCGTCCGACAGCGAAATCGACGCCGAATACACCATCACCATGCCCAGCAACATGAGCAGCAGGACGACCCACACCAGCGGCTTGTCGTAGTCCATCATCTTCGACTGCCGCGCGCGGCTATCCAGCGGCTTGGCAGCCGAGCCGGAACCAAAGCTGAAGGGCAGTTGGAAGGCCATCAGATATCCTGTCCGTTTTCCAGGGCGATGTCGCGCACGGCGTCGACAAACACCTGCGCGCGGTGCGCATAGTTCTTGAACATGTCCAGGCTGGCGCACGCGGGCGACAGCAGCACGGCATCGCCGGCCAGCGCCAGGCTGCTGGCGCGCTTGACGGCTTCCGGCAAGGTGGCGCAGTCGATGGTGTCCACGCCGGCCGGCTCGAGGGCCGCGCGCAAGGCCGGCGCATCGCGGCCGATCAGCACTACGGCGCGCACGTAGCGCGACACGGGTTCGGCCAGCGGCGAGAAATCCTGTCCCTTGCCGTCGCCGCCGGCGATCAGCACCAGGCGCTGTTCCGCGCCGCCAAACGCCTTGCCCAGGCCGAACAGGGCAGCGACGGTCGCGCCCACGTTGGTACCCTTGCTGTCGTCGTAATACTCGACTTCATTGACGGCCGTGATCAGTTCCACGCGGTGCGGCTCGCCCTGGTATTCGCGCAAGCCGTGCAGCAGCGGCGCGAACGGCAGACCGATGGCGCGGCACAGGGCCAGCGCCGCCAGCGCATTCGAGGCATTGTGCTGGCCGCGGATTTTCAACGCATCGGCCGGCATCAGTTTTTTCGCCATCGTCGGCACCGGTTCCGGCGCCGGATCGTTCTTCTTGCGTTTTTTCTCGATCACTTCTTCGCTGGGCACGGCTTGCGCCAGCCAGAAGATGCCACGTTCATTGACCAGGCCAAAGCTGTCCACGTCAAGCGGTTCGCCCGTGCCGAAGGTGATCGTCTCGGCCAGCGGATCGGCCATGTGCATGACGGCCGCATCGTCGCGGTTCAATATGCGCACGGTCTGCTCGCCGAAGATGCGCGCCTTGTCGGCAGCGTAGGCGGCCATGTCGCCATGCCAGTCCAGGTGGTCCTGCGACAGGTTCAAGACCGTGGCCGCATCGGCCTGCAGGCTGAACGTCGTGTGCAGCTGGAAGCTGGACAATTCCAGTATCCACGCCTGCGGCAAGCTGCTGGCGACGGGTTCCGCCGCTTCAGCCTCTGCATCCACGGGCAGCGGCGCAGGCTCGGCGTCAAGCACTTCGCGCAGCACGTCGAGCGCGGCCGGGCTGATATTGCCGGCCACGCGCGTGAGCAGGCCCGCGCGCTCGCACAGCAGGCCCACCAGGCTGGTGACGGTCGTTTTGCCATTTGTGCCCGTGATGGCGATGACTTTCGGCGCATAGCCGCGTTCCGTCTTCAAGGCGGCCAGCGCCTGCGCGAACAGTTCTATCTCGCCCCACACGGGGATATTTTTTTCCTGCGCGGCCGGGGCAATTGCCGCCAGTTCGCGGCCCGGCGCCAGGCCAGGGCTGGCGGCGACGAAATCGACGCCATCGAGCAGGTCGGCCGTGAAGGCGCCGGCGATGAACTGCGCCTGCGGCACGGCGGCCTGCAGTGCGGCCAGGCGCTCAGGCGCCTCGCGCGTGTCGGCCACGCGGACCAGCGCACCGCTGCGGGCCAGCCACAGAGCCATGGCCAGCCCCGATTCGCCGAGGCCCAGTACCAGTGCGGTTTTAGCGTCGTACATCATCAGCGCAGCTTCAAGGTGGTCAGGCCGAGCAGCACCAGCATCATGGTGATGATCCAGAAACGCACGACAACCTGCGTCTCCTTCCAGCCTTTTTGTTCAAAATGGTGATGCAATGGCGCCATCAGGAAGACGCGGCGGCCGGCGCCATAGCGCTTCTTGGTGTACTTGAACCAGACGACCTGGATGATCACGGACAGCGTTTCGACGACGAAGATGCCGCCCATGATGAACAGGACGATTTCCTGGCGCACGATAACGGCGATGGTGCCAAGTGCACCGCCCAGCGCCAGCGCGCCCACGTCGCCCATGAACACTTTCGCGGGGTGCGTGTTATACCAGAGGAAGGCCAGGCCGGAACCGGCCAGCGCGCCGCAGAAGATCACCAGTTCGCCGGCGCCCGGGATGTGCGGGATGAACAGGTAGCGCGCATAGGTGGCGTTGCCCGTCAGGTAGGCGAACAGCCCCAGGGCCGTGCCCACCATCACGGTCGGCATGATGGCCAGGCCATCGAGGCCATCGGTAAAGTTGACGGCGTTGCTGGTGCCGACAATGACGCAATAGGTCAGCGCAATAAAACCCCACACGCCCAGCGGATAGCTGATGGTCTTGAAGAACGGGACGATCAGGTCGGCCTTCGGCGGCAGGTCCATGGCGAAGCCCGACTGCACCCAGGCGTAGATCAGATTCCACACGTGGCCAGCGTCAGGCTCCGACACGGAGACGGAAAACGCCAGGTAAAACGCGGCGACGATGCCGATCAGCGACTGCCAGAAGTATTTTTCCCGCGAGCGCATGCCTTCCGGGTCCTGGTGCACCACCTTGCGGTAGTCGTCGGCCCAGCCGACGGCGCCAAAGCCCAGGGTGACGATCAAGACCGGCCAGATGAAGCGGTTCGACAGGTCGGCCCACAGCAAGGTGGAAATGCCGATGGCGATGAGGATCAGCACACCGCCCATGGTGGGGGTGCCGTGTTTTTTCAGATGCGTTTGCGGGCCGTCCGTACGCACGGCCTGGCCGACCTTCATGCGCGTGAGCATGCGGATCACGGCGGGACCGGCGCACAGGCCGATCAGGATCGCCGTCAAGGTGGCGAAGACGGCGCGGAAAGTGATGAAGTTAAAGACCCGCAATGGGCCAATGTCGTCCTGGAAATAATGAGCGAGCCAGAGCAGCATGATTAGTAAGCTTCCTTGTTATTGTTGTTTGAACCAATCAAATGCTGCACGGCCCGTTCCATCTTCATGAAGCGGGAGCCCTTGATTAATACTGTTGCATCCGAACGGCCGGACAAATGCGCATCGAGCGCCGCCAGCAAACCGTCGAACTGTTCGAAATACTCCACGACCGTGCCTGATTCCTGGCTCGCGGCAGCTTGCGCCGGATTGACCAGATGGCGCGCCAGACCGCCCGTCGCCAGCACGTGTTCGATGCCTTTGGCGGCGGCGTAGGCGCCGATCTCTTCGTGGAACTGCTGCCCCTGCGTGCCAACTTCGCCCATCTCGCCCAGCACCAGGATGCGCGGTGCCGCGGCCTGCGCCAGCACATCGATGGCCGCGCGCGCCGAATCCGGATTGGCGTTATACGTGTCGTCGATGATAGTGGCGCCGTTGGCGGCACGTTTTTTCTGCAGACGGCCATTCACGGGAGAAAATGCCTCCAGGCCCTGCTTGATATGTTCCGGCGCGATACCGGCGCCAATCGCGCATGCCGCCGCGGCCAGCGCATTGCGCACATTGTGTTCGCCCGCCGCCTGCAGGCCGACAAAAAACTGGCGCAGACTGCCGTCCTGCGCGCGCACGCTGACGAACAGGTCGCTGCCAAAATCCTCTGCCGCGCGGTGCGTGCAACTGACGTCCGCGTCTTTCGACAGGCCGAAGGTGATGACAGAGCGCGCGCCAGCCAGTTCGCGCCACACGGGCGTGAATTCGTCGCCATGCGGGAAGACGGCCACGCCGTCTGCGCCCAAGGCCGCCAGTGCGGCGCCGTTCTCGCGCGCCACGGCCAGCACCGTATGCATGAATTCCTGGTGCTCACGCTGCGCGTTGTTGACCATCGCCAGGGTCGGCGCGGCAATCGCGGCCAGGCGGGCAATTTCTCCCGGATGGTTCATGCCCATCTCGATGACGGCCGCCTTGTGTTCTTCATTCAGGCGGAACAGGGTCAATGGCACGCCGATCTCGTTATTCAGGTTGCCGCGCGTGGCCAGGCGTGCTTCTTCGCCGAAGGCCGCCGCCAGAATGGAGGAAATCATCTCCTTGACGGTGGTCTTGCCATTGCTGCCGGTGACGCCGATGACGGGTACATTGAAACGGCGGCGCCAGTGGTTGGCGATGCGGCCCAGCGCGACCAGGGTATCGGCTACCACGATGGCCGGCACCTTGCCGCTGTCCCAGCCTTCGGGCAGGCGCTCCACCACCACGGCGGCGACGCCGCGCGCAGCCACCTGATCGAGGAAATCGTGGGCGTCAAAACTCTCGCCGCGCAGGGCGACGAACAGCGAACCGGCCGGAGCGCTGCGGCTGTCGGTCGATACGCCGTCAAAAACGGCGTCGCCCGTCAGCTGCGCGCCTTGCAGCGACGGCATCAGTTCCGCCAGGCTTGCGTGCATGAGGCGATCCATCAGTTCGTCCTCATCATCGTCAGACGCGCGGACAGGGCCAGCTGCGCATGGTCGGCGTCGGAGAACGGCAGTTTCTTGCCCTTGATTTCCTGGTACGGCTCATGGCCCTTGCCCGCCAACAGGATCACGTCCGGCTTGGCCGCGTGCTTGATGGCCGACAGGATGGCGGCGGCGCGGTCTTCGATAGCTTGCGGCTGCGGGCCGTCGGCGCGCATGCCGGCGACGATCTGCGCGATGATCGCGTGCGGATCTTCACTGCGCGGATTGTCGCTGGTGACGAGCACGTGGTCGGCCAGTTGCGCGATGGCGCCCATCTGCGGACGCTTGCCCGGATCGCGGTCGCCGCCGCAGCCGAACACGCACCACAGCTGGCCGCCCCGCTCCTGCGCCACCTGGCGCAAGGCAGCCAGGGTTTTTTCCAGTGCATCGGGTGTGTGCGCGTAATCGATGACAACCATCGGCGCTTCCTGGCCGCCTACCTGCTGCATGCGGCCCGGGGCCGGCTGCAAGGACTCGATGCCGTCGATGGCCGCGCGCAGGCCGGTGCCGTGCGCCAGCAAGGCGCCCAGCACGGCCAGCGCGTTGCTGATATTGAAGTGGCCCACCAGCTGCGTCTTGACCAGCGCCACGCCCAGCGCGCATTCCAGGTGGAAGTCGGTGCCGGCATTGCGGCTGCGGAACTGGCTGGCGCGCAGCATCAGCACGCCCGGCAAGTCGGGCAAGGCTGCCGCATCCTGCAAGGTGTAGCCGATGACGGGATATTCGCCGGACAGCTTGCCGTCCACGTGGCGCGCCAGGCGCAACCCCATGGCGTCGTCCAGGTTGATGACGGCAGTTTTCAGGCCGGGCCAGTCGAACAGTTTCACTTTGGCCGCCTCGTAGGCCGCCATGTCGCCATGGTAGTCGAGGTGGTCGCGCGTCAAATTGGTAAACATGGCCACGTCGAAATGCATGCCGGCCGCGCGGTCCTGGTCCAGGCCGATCGACGACACTTCGATGGCTACGGCCTTGGCGCCAGCGTCGCGCATGGCGGCCAGTTTGCGGGCCAGCAGCACGGCGTCCGGCGTCGTGTAGCCCGTGACGTCGAATTCAATGGCGCCGCGCGGCTTGCACAGGCCCACACCCAACGTCCCGATGACGGACGATGTGACACCGAGGCGCGCCAAGGCTTGCGCCAGCCACAGCGCGCACGAGGTCTTGCCATTCGTGCCCGTCACGCCGGCGCTGAACATGGCGCTGTCGGGCATGCCGTAAAAAGCATGCGCCACGGGGCCTGCCAGGCGTTTCAGGTCGCTGACCAGCAAGTGCGGCACGCTCCATGCGGCGTTCCATTCCACGGCGTCATGCACGATGGCGGCGGCGCCCTGCTCGATGGCGGCGGCAATGAAATCGGTGGCGCCCGCATAGGCGAAAAACACGTCGCCGCGCTGCACGCGGCGCGAATCGGACGTCAGCTGCCCGGACCGGGCAGCCGTTTTGATCCACAAACTGATGTCTTGTATGGTCATGAGTGACTTCACATGGCCTCCGGGCCGGCATTGGCCGGGACCACGATTTCGGTAACGGAGGAATCGGGCGGTACGTTCATCGCGCGCAGCGCGTTGGTCGCAATCGCCGCGAAAGCGGGAGCGGCAACCTGGCCGCCATAGTGGGCGGGGCCGGTCGGTTCATCGATCATCACGGCAATGATGAAGCGCGGCGCCGACATCGGCACCATGCCCACGAAAGAGCCGATGTATTTGCGCGGCATCGCATAGCGGCCGTTTTCCACTTTATAGGCGGTACCCGTCTTGCCGCCCACGCGGTAGCCGGCGACCTGGGCGCGCTTGGCCGAACCGTGCGCGCCGGAGACCACGAGTTCGAGCATGGCGCGCATTTCGGCGGCCGTCTTCGGCTTGATCACTTGCTGGCCCACAGGCAGTTCATTGACCTTCTGGAACGACAGAGGAATCGTGTCGCCATCGCGCGCGAACATCATGTAGGAGCGCGCCAGCTGGATCAGCGACACGGAAATGCCGTTACCGTAGCTCATGGTCGCCTGCTCCACCGGGCGCCACGATTTATACGGACGCACGCGGCCGGCCACGGCGCCGGGGAAGCCCCATTTCGGCTGCTGGCCGAAGCCCACCTTGGTAAACATTTCCCACATTTCCTGTGACGGCATGCCCAGCGCGATTTTCGAGGTGCCGATGTTCGACGACATCTCGATGATTTCGGAAACGTTGATCACGCCGTGCGGCTTGGTGTCCGTGATCGTGCGGTCGGCGATGGTGTAGCGGCCCGGGCCAGTGTCGATCAGGGTGCCAGGCTTGACCCGGCCCGTATCGAGCGCCAGCGAGACCGTGATCGGCTTCAGGGTCGAACCAGGCTCAAAAGTATCGGTCATGACGCGATTGCGCAGCTGCTGGCCCGTGAGCTTGCGGCGGTCGTTCGGATCGTAGCTCGGATAATTGGCCAGGGCCAGCACTTCGCCCGTGTGCACGTCGAGCACCACGGCGCCGCCGGCCTTGGCGTTGAATTTCTCAACCGCTTCCTTCAGCTGCGTGAAGGCGATGTACTGGATCTTGCTGTCGACGGACAGGGTCAGGTCCTTGCCGTCATGCGGTTCGTGGATGAAGCCGATGTCTTCGACGATGTGGCCCAGGCGGTCCTTGATCACGCGGCGGCTGCCGGTGGTGCCGACGAGGGTTTTCTGCTGCGCCAGTTCCATGCTTTCCTGGCCCACGTCTTCCACGTTGGTAAAGCCCACCACGTGTGTCATCACTTCGCCCTGTGGATAAAAGCGCTTGTATTCCTTGCGTTCGTCGATGCCGTCGATGCCCAGCTTGGAGATCTTGTCAGCCACGTCCATCTCGACCTGGCGCTTCAGGTAAACAAAGCTGCGGTCCGAATCGAGCTTCTTGCGCAATTCGTTGACGTTCATTTCCAGCAGACCGGCCAGCGCATTGATTTTTTCGGGCGACGCCTGCAGCACGTCATCGGGAATGGCCCAAATGGCTTTCACGGGCACGGACGAGGCGAGCACCTGGCCATTGCGGTCGGTGATCTTGCCCCGCGTGGCCGGCAATTCCAGGGTGCGCTCATAGCGCGCCTTGCCCTGCTTTTGCAGGAACTGCGTCGACACGCCCTGCAGCCACAGGGCGCGCGCGCCCAGGCCGGCGAAAGCGAAGAACAGCAGGAACAGCACGACGCGCGAACGCCAGACGGGCAGACGCACCGCCAGTACGGGGTTCTTCGAGAATGGCACGCCTTTCGATGCCGCCACCCGGCCGTTGCTATTACCGCCCAACTTCATTATTCACCCTCCGTCAGGTATTGCGTACGCGCCGCCGTCAGCGGCGTCATGCTCAGGTCGCGCCGTGCGATCGATTCGATGCGTTCATGCTTGCCCAAAGTGGACTGGTCCAGCTGCAGTTGCGCCCAGTCGATGTCTAGCTGGCGCGACAGCGCTTGCGCGCGTTCCAGGTCTATCAGCAAGTGGCGCGACTGGTACTGCGCGTTCACCAGCGACAGGCCGCAGCACACCAGCAGGGCCGACAGCACGACACACAGCTTGCCAGTCATCGGGCGCCGCCACTAACTGGAATGGGCAAACGCTGCGCCACGCGCATCACGGCCGAACGCGAACGGGGATTGCCCTCGATCTCGGCGTCGGACGGCTTCATTTTCGAAATCAGCTTCATTTCCGGCTGCGGCAAATCAACCGCGCGGATCGGCAGACGGCGGTCAGGCTGCTCCACGTTCGCCTTCGAGGCGAAGAAGCGCTTGACCATGCGGTCTTCCAGCGAATGAAAACTGATCACGGCCATGCGCGCGCCAGGCGCCAGGCAGGCATACGCCTGGTTCAGACCGATCTCGAGATCCTCGAGCTCTTTGTTAATGAAAATGCGGATTGCCTGAAAGGTGCGGGTAGCGGGGTCCTTACCCTTCTCGCGGGTCTTGACGGCGCCTGCCACGATGCCGGCAAGCTGTCGTGTGCTTGAAATTGGCTGGACTGCCCGGCCAGCAACAATCGCCTTTGCAATCTGAAAAGCAAACCGTTCTTCCCCATAATCGCGTATCACTTTCTCTAAATTCTGCTCGGTTTCCACCGCCAGCCATTCGGCCGCGGAGATGCCGCGCGTGGTATCCATGCGCATGTCCAGCGGTCCGTCGTTGCGGAAGCTGAAACCGCGCGCCGCGTCGTCGACCTGCGGCGACGAGATGCCCAGGTCGAGCAAAATGCCGTCCACCTGCTGCACGCCGCGTTCGGCCAGGCTGGCCGTCATGGTGGCAAAGCTGTCATGGACGATCTGGAAACGGGGATCGGCGATCTGTTCGGCCGTGGCGATGGCTTGCAAATCCTTGTCGAAGCCGATCAGGCGCGCGTCATCGGCCAGGCGCGACAAAATCAGGCGGCTATGGCCGCCGCGGCCAAACGTGCCATCAACGTAAACGCCGTGCGCGCGGTCGCCCGTCAGGTCGAGGGCATCGACCGCTTCATCGAGCAGCACCGTGCGATGCTGAAATTCCGGCACCGTGAGTTGTGTCATTACGGAGCCTTAGAAAGAAAAATTGGAAAGTACATCGGGGGTGCCGGCATCGATCGCCTGCTGTTCTTTGTCGGCCAATTTGGCGGCATCCCATATTTCAAAGTGGCTGCCCATGCCGATCATCATCACTTCGCGCGCCAGCCCGACGGCGTTGCGCAATTCGGGCGAGATCAGCACGCGGCCGGCCGAGTCCAGCTCGACGTCGACGGCGTTGCCAAGGAAGATGCGCTGCCAGGCGCGCGCCGACATGGGCCAGGCGGCGATTTGCTGGCGGTGGCTTTCCCACACGGGACGGGGGAAAAACAGCAGGCAGCCATCGGGGTGTTTGGTCAGGGTCAAACGGCCTTCGCATTGAATCGCCAGCGCGTCACGGTGCTTGGCAGGGATAGACATCCTGCCTTTGGCATCGAGATTGATTGCGGACGCGCCTTGAAACACGGAAGACCTTTTTTGAGCTTGGCTTGCGACGCTTGCGCATCACGATAAAAAGGGAAAATTTCCCACAAAAACACACTTTTTCACACAGTTGCCCACTTTAGAGGAAGCAAAGATAGTGGTCAAGCGGTTTCCGATTGGCAAAACAGGAATTTTATTAATGAAATTAAGGACTTAGCGCATATCGTTGAAGGAGTCTCAAATAAAAATATATCGATAAATTAGATACTTATGAAAGATAGTGAATGTGCTACCTCATCTGCACACATGTGTTTTCCTACCGTAAACATCGAAAAAAACGAAATCAAATAATTGAATTTTTTACAGTTAGTTGACACATGACAATAATTTCGTCATCCAGGCACAACAGCAATCAGCCGCACTGAAAGACTTGGTTTAAAGCAAAAAATAATCGTCCATGGCGCGTATCGGCCCTGTTTTCCGGGGCTGGCCTGACGCGGGAAAACTATTTTTGCAATGCAGCAATTAATTGGAAGCGAGAAACTTTAACCAATTGTTCACTTTTACTTGTCTATACAACTTTATCTTCACTGCATTATTTTTAGATACAAAAAAAGCCCCTTCGCGGGGGCTTTTTGCTTGGCGCGCAGCAGCTAAACCGCTGCGGTCAAGATACTCCCTGGCAAGCCAGGGAACAGGAATTCAAGTGAAGCAGGCCGGTAGGCCGGATTTTGTTACGGCGCCTTCCCTTGCAGGTTGGCGCTATGACAGTCATTCCTCTAGGCGCCAGATTACTCGGGCGCTCAAGCTTTCTACCCGCACGCTCCGCGAGCAGCATCATCGCGTGCCTATTTGAAATTGCACCAGGTGGAGGTTACCGCGTTTCACCGTAACTTAATACGCTCGTCTCTGTGGCCCTATTCCTCGCCTTATACCATGGGCTAACTGCGCTTGCGGCTTTCAGCGGACGGCCGTTAACCGTCACCCCGCTCTATGGAGTCCGGACCTTCCTCCCGCCAGCGCATTGCTGCGCCGGCCAGCGACTGTCTGGCCTGCTTCACCCGCCATTGTACCGCGCCGCAGCATGTTTCTGCAAAAGCGCGCCACATCAGCCGGGGGATTGTGTAATTCGGTGTCGCCATTTCAAAAGCCGGGCCAAATCGGCTCACATAGAATGAGGCAAGCTGCTTGCATGCAGGCGCATGCGCACCGCTTGCCCCATTTCTTTGCCACCCACTAGAATATAAAGAGCCGAACATGACGCAACAATCCCGTACCGGCGGCCAGATCCTGGTCGATGCCCTGCAGATCCACGGTGTCGACACCGCTTTTGGCGTGCCTGGCGAAAGCTACCTGGACGTGCTCGACGCCCTGCACGACTCGGGCATCCGCTTCATCATCAACCGCCAGGAAGGCGGCGCCGCCTTCATGGCCGAAGCCTACGGCAAGCTGACGGGCAAGCCGGGCATCTGCTTCGTCACGCGGGGACCGGGCGCCACCAACGCCTCGATCGGCGTGCACACGGCTTACCAGGATTCCACCCCTATGATCCTGTTCATCGGCCAGGTGGGCAACGATTTTGTCGACCGCGAAGCGTTCCAGGAAATCGACTACCGCCGCATGTATGGCCAGATGGCCAAGTGGGTGGCGCAGATCGACCGCGCCGAGCGTATCCCCGAATACCTGGCGCGCGCCTTCCAGGTGGCCACCAGCGGGCGTCCCGGCCCCGTCGTGCTGGCCCTGCCGGAAGACATGCTCATCTCGCTGGCCACGGTGGCCGACACGCGCGCCTACCAGCCGGTGCAAGCGGCACCATCGGACGCTCAATTACAGCAACTGCGCGGCATGCTGGCCACCGCGAAACAGCCGTTGGTCTTGCTGGGCGGCACCACTTGGACGCCGCAAGCGTGCGCCGACCTGCGGCAGTTCGCGGAAAGCAACCACCTGCCCGTCGCCTGCGCCTTCCGCTTCCAGGACTTGCTCGACAATGCACACCCGAACTACATCGGCGACGTCGGCATCGGCATCAACCCGAAACTGGCCGCGCGCGTGAAAAATGCCGACCTGGTCATCGCCATCGGTCCGCGCCTCGGTGAAATGACGACAGGCGGCTACACGCTGTTCGACTCGCCCGTGCCGCGCCAGCGCCTCGTGCACATCCATACGGATGCCGAGGAACTGGGCAGCGTCTACCAGGCTGAACTGATGATCAACAGCGGCATGCCGCAAGTGTGCACCATGCTGGCCGCCATGGTCCCCGTCGACGCTTCCACATGGAAACATACGCCGGCCGAAGCCAAGGCCGAACTGGCCGCCTACCAGGAGCGCCCGCCCATCTTCCAGGATGGCCAGGCGCCGCTGGACCTGTGGCAAGTGACGCAGGAGATCATAGCGCAAGTGCCGGCCGACACGATCCTGACGAACGGCGCCGGCAACTACGCCTCGTGGGCGCACCGTTTCTACCGCTACGGCGGCCTGCGCACCCAGCTGGCGCCGACGAACGGCGCCATGGGCTACGGCGTGCCGTCAGGCGTGGCGGCCAAGATCGTCCATCCGGAACGCACCGTGATCACGTTTGCCGGCGACGGCGAATACATGATGAATGGCCAGGAACTGGCCACGGCAGTGCAATACCAGGCGGGCGTGGTCATCATCGTCTTCAATAACCAGATGTTCGGCACCATCCGCATGCATCAGGAGCGCGATTATCCGGGCCGCGTGTCGGGCACGACCCTGCACAACCCGGATTTCGCGGCACTGGCGCAGGCGTACGGCGCACAAGGCGAAGTGGTGAATACGACAGAAGAGTTCGCCCCTGCCCTGCAACGGGCGCTGGCGCACGCCAAGGCGCACAACTTGCCGGCCCTGATCGAGCTGCGCTATGACGGCAACCTGATCACGCCGAACGCCACCTTGGCCACCATCCGCGCCACGGCGGAAAAGGCGCAAGCGGTCAAATAAGCCCCTTGCAACGCTGCAAATAACAAAGGCCCGGTCGATACCGGGCCTTTTTCTTTTTGACGGCGGCAATCGCTCAGGCCGCGGGCACCGGCGCGCTTTCCTCGGCAGGCGCCGCCTCGGCCGGCGCTTGCGGCATCGGCGGGCATGGCGTGCAGTTTTTCAGGGGGCGGCCGAAATCGCGCACACGGCTCAGTTTCATGGGCATGCGCACATTGCCGCCGCAGTAATCGCCTTCCAGGGTCAGGGTTTGCCCATCCTTGGAAAACTTGCCGACGATGGTGCGCTCTTCGCTGTCGGCGCCGGCAATGGTGAAGTCGAAAACGCCCGTGGCGGCGTCCAGGTTGACGTCGTTGGCCACGATGGGCCAGCTCAGGGCGCCTGCCGTGAATTCATAGATGACGGAATCGGCCTCGGCAAAGCGGTGCAGGGTGACGCGCTGGCCGCCGATTTCGCCGCTATCCTTTTGCAGGCACAGGTCGGAATAGACGGCCACGCCGTAGCGCTCCAGTCCAGCCGGTTTCTTGCCCTTCACGGCAGCGGCAGCGGCGCCCGTGGCGCCAGCGAGCAGCAGCGCAGCCAGCATGGCGGCCAGGCGCGGCGAGGTGAATGAATACATGGCATTCCTTTACTTGAGTAACGGCGCCATTATAACTGGCGCCGCCAATGCAAAAACGCGCCGCCAGGACTAGCCTGGAGACGCGTTTCCTTGCTTGTCAGCACTCCCGAAGGGATGCTGACAGCGGTACTAAGCTTCGCTTGCGCGAATATTAGAACGAGTGACGAACGCCAACGTTGAAGGCTTTGTCGCCCGTACCAACATTGCTGTTGTTACCAACGGTGTAGCCAGCGTTGTTTTTGTTCGAGATCTTGGCGTACGAAGCGTAGGTGCTGGTGCGCTTCGACAGAGCGTACGAGTAGCCCAGTGCGAACTGGTTAGCATCGGCGTTCAGGCCCGATTTGTCGTTCACGTGGATAACCGAAGCCATCACGGTGCCGGCTGGACCAACTGGTACCGTTGCGCCGATCAGGGCGGTGGTGCTGTCGTCGCTGGTAGCGGCCGAAACGTAGTTGAATGCATTCAGGTTGCCGTTGTTACGCAGCGAGCTGTTAGCACCTTTGTTGACGCCGTATGCAACATACGCTTTCGCTACTGCGAAGTCGTAGTTAGCGGCTGCCAGCCAGTTACGTGCGCTACCAGCTTCAGCAACAACACCACCAACTGCCACGTCGTTCGACGTGTTGTTGTAGGCCAGGCGAGCGTTCAGAGGACCGTTAGCGTAGCCAACCGATGCGCCCATTTGACGGCCGATTTTGCTCGACACGTTGCTTTCGTTGCCGTTGTTGGCAGCGCTGTAAGCAACATCAGCGTCAAAGCCGTTGAAGTTAGGCGAGGTGTACAGCACGGTGTTGCTGGTGCGGGTCGTGTTCGCTGGGAACAAGTTCTTAGCGGAACCAGCGTAGCCAACTGCGAATGGATCAGCAACTTTCGACAGGGTGTTGTACCAAGGGGTGTATTGACGACCCAGGGTTACGGTACCAGCCGTTTTGCTGCTCAGGCCAACATAGGCTTGACGACCGAACAGAGCGTCGCCATCTTGCGAACCGGAATCAACTTTGAAACCCGATTCCAGAACGAACAGTGCCGACAGGCCGCTGCCCAGATCTTCGGTGCCTTTGAAGCCCAGACGGGAAGCCGAAGCAACACCGCTGTCGATTTTGTTAACGTTGCCGTTAACACCGCCGCGCTCGCTGACGAAACCAGCGTCAACGGTACCGTAGATAACAACGCTCGATTGAGCTTGGGCTACGCCAGTGGCTGCTGCCAGAACTGCCAGGGTGATCAGAGTTTTTTTCATTGCGATTTCCTTTAATTTTTGAAGCAAAAAGTAATACAGCCTATGCATCTCGATGCTGCGCTCTAGCAGAGCGCTTTTTATGAGTGAGGGCAAGGTCTCCACCTGCCACATTGCTGTTCCGGTCAGGGGAACATTCATATCGGTATCGGCACGCTATTGCACCGATAAGCTTGAAGGCTGCATAACGACCGTCATTCGTGCGCCGGTTCGGTGCTCAAACGGCACCGGAAGCGGCACTATAACGACCGTTTCACATTCCATCAAGTTCCAACATGTTACTTCCGGTACCAGGCCGAGGGCTTTTTCAGGCATCCCGACCATCGCCAACCGTACTACGCGACAGAGCCAGTGCCCCTTGCCAACCAATGCATTGGCCTGATTGACCATTCCATCATAGCGCATGCCTTGTCGACACCCGTTGTATTAGTGCAACAGTATCAGGCGAGTGATTAAAACGTCAACATGCTTTACCCGTCATTTGCCCGCCAAGATTTACGCGACAAAGCGCGCAGTTTGTCAGGCGATAATGGATAAACGGAACGAAGCATACACGGCATCGCCAATGTTTGCTGCCGAAGGCCCAAAAACGGGAAATAATGCGCCCAATTTTGGTGCGTTGCCGCATTATTCAGGGGCGTAGGCGCCATTTTCGACGTCGGCGCGCGCGGCGGAAAAATAGGCAGAGTAACAAGACAATTACTGACTTTCCGGTAATTTAAATTGCTCACATAGAAATGTTTTCCATGTTTTACAGCCAACGCTTCAACTATCCGATTGGAACGGATGAGGACGACTCTTGCTTGCAAATTGCGCATCAGTTGAAACAATTTCTTACAATGTTGCCTTCTCAATATTTTGACATATTTGTGTCTAAAAAACGACACTTTGACCGAAATCAAGTTTTCGCCTGCCCCATTTCATAGAATTTACTTTTTCTTTTTTGCATTTTTTGCTTAAAAGCATCGCGAAACCGCCTTAGCGCTGGCTTGCGCGCCGCAGCAGGCGCATGAAACCGCCCAACAACGGCAGTTTTTCATACAATTCTTCCGCCACATCCCAATAATCGCGGTGCACGGCCACCCGTCCCTGCGCATCGAAGCGCACATGGGTTGCGCCACGAATGCATTGTTCGCCAGATACCAGTCGTTTCATGCGGAAGCGAAATTCCCACGTCAGGAACGCTTGCTGCCCCTGCCCAAGGCTTTCCAGCACGACAAACCGGGGCGCATCGACTTGCACAAACATGTGCTCGAAGATGGCCAGGATGGCGGCGTGGCCCACCACCTCGTTGAACGGGTCCTTGAACTGGGCATCTGGCGCATACACGGCGCCCAGCTGGGCCAGGCTTTCCAGGCTCAGGTGCTCGTAAAACCCCACCAGGCGCGCCAGCGCCTCCTCCACGCGTTCCGTGTCCGGCATGCTTGCGCTCATACGCCCGTCACCTTGCGGATCAGCCAGAAATAGGCACGGTACGGCAACAGCCGCGCCAGGCGCAGGGTATTCGTAAAGCGTTTGGGAAAGTGAATGTGGAACTGGCCCCGCTCGATGCCGTCGAGCATGGCGGCCGCCGCATCCTGCGCCGTCATCAGGGCCGGCATGGTGAAATCGTTGTCTGCAGTCAAGGGGGTGGCGACAAAACCAGGGTTGATTTGATATACATCAATCCCGCGTGGATGCAAATCCAGATACAGCGACTCCGTCAGGTTGATCAACGCCGCCTTGCTGGCGCCGTACGCGAGCGCCTTGGGCAAGCCGCCATAACCGGCCACCGAAGCGACGATGCCGATGCCGCCGCTGCCCTGGCGCAACAGCCATGGCAAGGCTTGCTCCAGGCAATTGAAGACGCCGCCCACATTCAGGGCCAGCAAACCCTGGGCCGCCTCAAGGTCGAAGCTATCGGCGCGCATGGCCTGATAGCCGCCAGCGACCACCAGTATCAAATCGATATGCGTCCATTGCTGCTGCAATTGCGCGCAGACGGCCCGCAGCTGCGCGTGCTGGGTGATATCGAGCGGCAATGCCTGCGCCAGCGGCTGCCCTTCGCACAGCTGCTCCAGGCTGGCGCGATGGCGGGCCGACAAGGCCACGCTGGCGCCCTGCTCCAGCAGCAAGGTGGCGCACGCGGCGCCGATGCCGCTGGAAGCACCGATGACCCACACGTGCTTGCCGGCCCAGTTGGTGATCTTGCGATTCATGGGGCCGCCTGTGGACGCTTGCTAAACGATAAGGTAACGGCGCCCAGGCTGAAGCCGAACTTGCTCATGGCGGCGCGGTTGAGCATGACCTTGTCATCCATCAGGAACATCCAGTCCTCGAAGTCGACGTGATAGACCGTGCCATCGACGGGCAGCGCCAGCACGTATTGCCAGCGCAGCGCATTGCCGGCCACTTCGCCGACGGCCTCGCCTATTACGTCGGGCGCGGTACCGATGAAACGTCCGGGCGCCGTCTTGCGCAAGGTCCACACGCGGCGTTGTTTGCTGCCGTCCGAATACGTGAAATCCTCGTCCAGCGTACCCGTCTCGCCCACCCAACTGGCCCGCATCACGACGGTGAAACGCTTGACCACCTTGCCGGAGCGGTCCTGGAAGATGCCATGGGCGTCGAGCGTGCCGTTGAAGTACTGCTGCAAGTCCAGCTTGGGTGTTTCCTGCGCGTACATGGCCGGCGTGGGGGGCGTGGAACAGGCAGCTAGCGCCAGCAGCAAGGCGGCCGCCGTCATGCCGCGCCGGCAATAGTTCATCAGGTACATGGTCGATACTCCCCAGTTTCACTATATATATGTTGTAGAGGCGCGCGCCACAGCAGCAGCGCCGCCAGCAGTTTCAAGGCGCAGGGCAGCAAGGCGTAGGCCGCCGCCAAGGCCGGCAAGCCGCCGTCGCTGCCCGGCACGTAGCCGAGCCAGGCCAGCAGGGGCAAGGCGATGCCGGCCGCCAGCGCCAGGCTCATCTGCACGCCCCAGTTCCACCAGCCGAAATATGCCGCTTCGTGCCGTCCGGCATGGCCAGCCGCGCCGATCAGCCCCGCCAGCAGGGCCGGCGGCAAGGCCAGGTCGGCTCCCAAGGCCAGGCCCGACAGCAGGCAGATGGCGGCAAAGCCCCAGGCTGCGCCAGCGCCCAGGCCATACGCCCAGACAAACACGGTCGCGGCCAGCAACATGGCGCCGCCCCAGGCGCGCGCTTCGCCAAAGCGGCGCGCCAACGCCACCCACACGGGCATCGAGGCGGCTGCCGCGCAAAAGTAAAGGATCAAAAACGGTCCGGCGTAATGGCCCAGGCGCAAGTAATCACCGGCAAAGAACAGGAACAGGGTGGCGGGAATGGCGGCCGCCACGCCATTGACGAGCAGGACGGCAAACAGCCAGCGGAACGCGCGCTGGCGAAATGGCAGCTTCCAGCCAGTGCCGGAAACCGCTTCTGCGGCGCCGCGCAAAGCCGGGCGCGGCGCGCGCGCCAGCAGCAGCGCGCCCGCCGCCAGCAGGCAGGCGGCAAAGGCCAGCGACAAGCCGTCATAGCCGAACACGGAAGTGAGCCCCGCCGCCAGGATCACGCCGAGCAAGCCGCAGCCTTCGCGCACGGCCGTCACCCGCGCCCGCTGCGCGCGCTGCTGGCTCAGGGCCGCGCCCCAGCTCTGGTGCGCGATGCCGGCCAGGCCATAAGCGGTGTAGACGAGCAGCAAGGCGGCAAGAAACCAGGCCAGGGTGACCGTTTCCTGCATGGCGGGCGGATGGAACAGGGCGCCAAAGCCCAGCAGCAGCAAGGGCAGCGAGGCGCCGACATATACGGCATAGCTGCGCCCGCCACGCGCCATCCAGGCACCGAGGGCCGGATCGATGAAGGCGGCGGCGATGCGGGCCGCCAGCAGCACGGCGCCGATCTGCGCCAGGTCAAGGCTGCTGCGCTGCGCATAAAACGGCGCGACATATATATAGATGGGCAGCGCCAGCATGGCCAGCGGCAAGCCGAACAGGCCATAACTGAACAAGGCTGGCAAGCTCAAGGCGCCGCCCACGGCATTCATGGCAGCGGCGCCGCACTCTGCAGCAAGGCCGCGCGCAGCTTCGGCGCCGTGGTCGACGGCGAGAGCCAGATGGCAAAGAAGGCACGCGCGAAGTCGCCGTCGCTCACATCAGCCAGCACCTTGCCGTCGAGATAAAAACGCACGCCCGGCGCGGTACCGGCCCGGTAGACGCCCGCGATGCGCTGGTCTTCCTTGACGTCAGGAAAGATGCGCTGCATGGTCGACAGCCACGCCAGGCGCTGCTCGGGCGTGCCCGCACCGATTTTCTGCATCTGTTCATAACTGGCTTCAGCGATCTTCTTGCCGTCGAGCGCGCGCGCATAGCGCAATTCCAGCACAAACGGCGCCGTTTCGGACGCCGCGCCCTGGTAGCCTTGCGGGCCCACCCACAGTTGCGCCCTATAAATACGCATGCCAAACCACGTGTATTCGCCCTCGCCCGCCAGGCGGGCTTCGGGCACGTCGGCAGCGATAAAGGCAGGCGGCGCTGCCACGGCACCCAACATGGTCAATGACAGCACAACAACGGCAAGCAAACGGCGCATGGTCAGTCCTTGATCAGGGTAAATTGCATCACATCCGTGTTGTGCGCCTGGAAGGCGGCCTCGCAATACGCGAGGTAAAATTCCCAGGTCAACAGGAAACGCCCATCGAAGCCCTGTTTTTCCAGCGCCGTGCGCTGGGCCAGGAAGCTGGCGCGCCACTGGCGCAGGGTTTCCGCATAATCGAGGCCAAAGCTGAAGGCGTCTTCCACGCGCAAGCCCTGCGCCTCGGCGGCGCGGCGAAACTCGGCCGGCGACGGCAGCATGCCGCCCGGGAAAATGTACTGTTGAATAAAATCCGTGCTCTTGCTGTAGCGCTCGAACAAGTCGTCGGCAATGACGATGGTCTGGATGCAGGCCCGTCCTCCCTGCTTCAGGTTGCGCGCCAAGCATTCGAAGTAACCGGGCCAGTAGCTTTGCCCCACGGCTTCGAACATCTCGATCGAGGCGATGGCGTCGTACTGGCCGGCGCTGTCGCGGTAGTCGCACAGCTGCAGGTCGGCCTGCTCAGCCAGCCCCGCGTCCTGCAGGCGCTGGCGCGCATAGGCAAGTTGCTCCGTGGATAAAGTCAAACCCGTCACGTGGGCGCCATGATCGCGCGCCGCCGTTTCCGCGAAACCGCCCCAGCCGCAGCCGATTTCCAGCACCCTGGCGCTTGGCTGCAGTTGCAACTGATCGGCGATGCGCCGGTATTTGGCCACTTGCGCCTGCTCCAGGCTGGCGCCTTCGGTGAACAGCGCGCTCGAATACGTCATCGACGGGTCCAGCCACAACTGGTAAAAGGCGTTGCCGATGTCGTAATGGGCGTGGATATTCTTCTTGCTGCCGGCGCGCGAATTGCGGTTGAGTAAATGCCGCAGCTTGTAGACGAGGTTGCCCCACCAGTTGCCGTAGATCAGCGATTCAATCTGCGCGCGGTTGCGTATCATCAATTCGATCAAGCCGGGCAAATTGTCCGTGCGCCAGTCGCCGGCGATAAAGGTTTCCGCAAAGCCGATGTCGCCCGAGCGCAGCACGGCCGAGCACAAACGCCAGTTGTGCAAGTCCAGGGTGACGGGAGGACTGCCGTCGCCATACAGCAAGATGCTGCCATCGGGCGTGCGCAGGCGCAGGGCGCCATGCTGCAATTTTTGCAGCAGGCGCAAGATCATGCGCCCGGAGGCGGGCATGTCGAGATGCGAGTGATCGTGACAAACGCTGCTGCGCGCCTGCAGGCCGGTCGGCAGGGAATCGGAGCTCATCGGGACACCTTTTCTTGTGGAGGGTGGGGTTTGCTGAAAAACGGCACGCGTCGCAGCCACAGGCGCAAGGCTTGCCAATGGATGCGCGCCATCACGCCAAACGTCATCAGGGGATAGCGCAGCAAGGCCCAGGCGATGGCGCCATCGCGCAGCGGCTGCGCCGTGCCGGACAAGCTCGTCTGCAGCAGTGGACCGTCGAGGTCGTCATAGTCGACCCGGGCCAGGTGGCGCTCGCCGTCCTGTTCGCTATTGCGCAAGAAATGGAAACGATAATTTCCTTCCACCTTGCAAAACGGAGAGACGTGGAAAATTTTATTGGCGCGCAACTCGCTGCCATACGCGATGGCGCCGCCCTGCTCAAGCAGGTACAGGTGACGCTCGCCAAAGGTATTGCGCACGTCGCAGACCACGGCGCGCAACGCGCCATCCGGGCGGTGGCAAAACCAGAAACTGACGGGATTGAAGACATAGCCGAACATGCGCGGCATGGTTTGCAGCCAGATTTCGCCGCCCGCATCCAGCACGCCCTGCTGGCGCAGCAAGCCGTCGATCCAGTCCAGCAGCGGCGTCGCGCCGTCGCCATGGTCGCTGTCGCGGAAGGACAGCACATTGGCGCCGTTGCGTGAAATCAGCCGCGCAGAAAAATCGTGCGCGCCCATGCTGCGCAAGGGCAGGCGCAGATAAAACATGCCGTAAACAAAAGCATGCGCGCGCGGGCGCAGCCGCGCATGGCGCACCTGTCCCAGGCACAGCTGGGGCTGCGGCGCCACGGGCGGCGATGGATCACGCGGCATGGCCGAGCTCCGCCGTCGCCATGCCATTGAGTATTTGCGCCACGGCCAGGCCCGACTTCAAGCCGTCTTCATGGAAACCATAGCCCGTCCAGGCGCCCGCGAACCACGTGTGCTGCGCACCTTGGAAACCGGCCAGGCGCGCCTGGGCGGCAATGGCCGCGCCATCGAACACGGGGTGGGCATACGAAAATTCGTCGATGATGCTGGCCGGAGCGGGCTCGTCGAGCGGATTGAGCGAGACGATGACGGGCGTGCTGAAAGGCAGCGGCTGCAGCTGGTTCAGCAAGTAATGCACGCACACTTGCGGCGCCTCGCCTTCCGCCACTGCCGGCCGGCCCTGGTAATTCCAGGCGGACCAGGCCTTGCGGCGCTGCGGCAGGCAGGACGCATCCGTATGCAGCACGGCCCGGTTCGGCTGGTAGCGCACGGCTTCCAGCACGGAGCGCTCGTCGTCGCGGATATCGGCCAGCAAGGCCAGCGACTGGTCGCTGTGGCAAGCGAGCACGACGTGATCGACATGCTCGACGCCGGCGGCCGTGTGCAGCTCGACCATGCGCGCGCCACCGTGCGGCTGGCGGCGCACGGCCAGCACGGGGCAAGCAAGGCGCTGCTGCGGGATGCCGGCCAGCAGTTTTTCCACGTACACGCGCGATCCGCCCCGCACCGTGCGCCATTGCGGACGGTCGCTCACTTGCAGCAAGCCATGGTTGTGGCAGAAACGGATGAAAGTGGCCAATGGAAAGGCCAGCATCTGGCGCGCCGGACACGACCAGATGCAGGCGGCCATCGGCAGCAGATACCAGTGGCGGAACTCGTCGCCATAATTGTGCAGGTCGAGAAATTCGCCCAGGGACATGGCCGGCGCCGGCACGCTTCCCGTCGCCAGGGCGCTGGCCTGGCGGTTGAAGCGCAGAATATCGCGCAGCATGCGCAAAAAGGCGGGGCGCAGCAGATTGCTACGCTGGGTAAACACGGTATCGAGATTGGCGCCCGCCCATTCCAGCACGCGCGCATCGGATGCCGTGCCCAGCGGCATTTTGACGGAAAACGACATGTCGCTGTCGGCCGCCTCGACACCGAGTTCGTCAAACAGTTGCACCAGGTTCGGATAGGTGGCGTGGTTGAACACGAGAAAACCCGTGTCCACGCCATGCGTGACGCCGTCGAGCGTGACGTCGACCGTATGACTGTGGCCGCCAAAATAGTCGCCCGCCTCGTACAAGGTGACGTCCTGGCCCGCTTGCGCCAGGCGATAGGCACACGACAATCCTGCAATTCCTGCTCCGACGACGGCAATTTTCATGAGTGCACCCGTGTTAAGTTTGTCCTGGACAAATAAGCCTCATGGATAATCGATGAAATATTGATTTATGTCAATGAGCGTCCTGAGCCATTCAGAAACTTATACGTCGGCAATTTCTAATCGGATTCAGCTATTTGGTACGGGGCAGCGGAAGGCGTAAAATGCACTCCACGTTCTTTTGGCATGCGAGCAAGCCCCCTGGTATGGATACTGACCTGCAACCTACTTCCGCCTTCAGCATCAGCGATGTCGAGCGCGATACCGGACTGGCCAAGGAAACCTTGCGTGTGTGGGAGCGCCGCTATGCCTTTCCCCAGCCCCAGCGCGACGCCTTTGGCGAACGCAGCTACCCGGCCGAGCAAGTGCAGAAGTTGCGCATGGTCAAGCGCCTGCTGGACCTCGGATTTCGTCCGGGCAAAATCATGCAGCACAGCACCTTGCAACTGCAGCAGCTGGCCAGCGCCGGCAGCGCAGCGCCATCCACGCCGGCACCCCAGCTCGAACACTACCTGTCCCTTTGCCGTGGCCACCAGATGACGGAACTGGGCGACGCCCTGCGCCAGGCGCTGGCCGTGCTGGGCTTGAAAGCGTTCACCATCGACGTAATCGCCCCCCTCACCGGCATGGTGGGCGAAGCGTGGGCTTGCGGCGACCTGGCCGTGTATGAAGAGCATCTGTATAGCGAAACCTTGCAGACGGTGATGCGCCACGCCATCTTTTCCCTGCCGCAAGCAAGCAGCCCGTCCACGCGCACGCCGCGCATCGTCCTCAGCACCTTGCCGCAGGAGCGTCATGGCCTGGGGCTGCTGATGGCCGAAGCGTTGTGTGCGGCTGCCGGCGCCCATTGCATGTCGCTGGGCGTGGAAACGCCGCTGACGGACATCGTCGCGGCCGCCCGCGCGCAGCGGGCCGATATCGTCGCGCTGTCGTTTTCCAGCGCGAGCAAGCAACGGCAGACGCGCGACAGCCTGCAGCAGCTGCATGCGAACTTGCCGTCAAGCATGGAATTGTGGGCCGGCGGACGCAGTCCCGTGTTGTACCGCCAGCCGCCAGCCTTTTTGCACGTGCTGGACTTGCGGCAAGTCGACGAAAGCATCGCCGACTGGCGCCGCCGCCATCAGGCGCTGGCCTTGCAAACCCACTGAACCGGCTGGAAAGCGCGGCAACTGCGGCGATCTCCGTGGATAGCCGCGCAATGTTGCCAATCGAACAGTAAAGCATGAAGGGCCGGGCGCGCTCTGGTAGAATAGCCGGATCAACAGTGTCCGGCGCCGCCGGGCCTAAGGTCAGCACCCGCCACCACACATCCATGTTTAGTTTCTTCAAGAAAAAACCCATCGCTCCCGAGGCTGCGCCAGCCGAGCCCCTCGTCCTTCCCGCCGCCACGCCGCCTGCACCGCAGCCTGCCGCTACGCCCCTGAGCGGCGCGCCGGCCGAGCTCGTGCCTGTGATCGTGGCCGCCGAACCCGAGAAAAAATCGTGGATGACGCGCCTGAAGGCCGGCCTGTCGAAAACCTCGAACACCTTGTCCGTGCTGTTCGTCGGCGCAAAGATCGACGATGCCCTGTACGAAGAGCTGGAAGCGGCCTTGCTGATGTCCGACGCGGGCATCGACGCCACGGAATTCCTGCTGACGGAATTGAAGAAAAAGGTCAAGGAAGACAAGCTGCTTGACGCCGCCGCCGTCAAGGCCGCCTTGAAAGTGCTGCTGATCGACCTGCTCTCGCCGCTGGAAAAGCGCTTCGAGCTGGGCCGCCACAAGCCGCTGGTGATGATGATTTCCGGCGTGAATGGCGCCGGCAAGACCACCACCATCGGCAAGCTGGCCAAGCACATGCAATCGAACAACCAGTCCGTGCTGCTGGCCGCAGGCGACACTTTCCGCGCCGCCGCACGCGAACAGTTGATGGTCTGGGGCGAGCGCAACAACGTTACCGTGATCTCGCAGGAATCTGGCGACCCGGCCGCCGTGGCCTACGACTCCGTGCAATCGGCGAAGGCGCGCGGCATCGACGTGGTCATGGTCGATACGGCGGGACGCTTGCCGACGCAGTTGCACCTGATGGAAGAATTGAAGAAAATCAAGCGCGTGCTCGGCAAGGGCATGGATGGCGCGCCGCATGAAACCCTGCTCGTCATCGACGGCAATACGGGCCAGAATGCCCTCACGCAAGTGAAAGCATTTGACGATGCCCTGCAATTGAGCGGCCTGGTGATTACCAAGCTGGACGGTACCGCCAAGGGCGGCGTGCTGGCGGCGATTGCCCGCGTGCGCCCCGTGCCTGTGTATTTCATCGGCATCGGTGAGAAAATTGAAGACTTGCAGCCTTTCGTGGCTGCCGAATTTGTCGAAGCGCTGCTCGGATAAGCCCATACATGATTGAATTTCAGCACGTCTCCAAGCAATACTCCTCCGATGCCGTGGCGCTCAGCGACATTTCGCTCAGTATTGCCAAGGGCGAGCTGGTGTTCCTGGCCGGCCCGTCCGGCGCCGGCAAATCCACCTTGCTGAAAATGATCGCCGCCATGGAACGCCCCACATCGGGCAAGCTGATCGTCAATGGCCAGGACATGGCCAAGATCAAGCCGGCCGGCGTGCCGTTTTTGCGCCGTAACATGGGCCTGATCTTCCAGCAGCAAAAGTTACTCAACGACCGCTCCATCCTGGCCAACGTCATGCTGCCGCTGCTCGTCGTCGGCGCGCATAAAGTTGCCGCGGAACAGCGCGCGCGCGCCGCGCTCGACAAGGTGGGACTGCTGGACCGCGCCATGGCGCGTCCGCTGTCGCTGTCGGGCGGCGAGCAGCAGCGCGTGTCGATCGCGCGCGCCATCGTCAACCGGCCGCAGATCATCCTGGCCGACGAACCGACGGCCAACCTGGACCGCGCCAGCGCCAACAAGGTGCTCGACGCCCTGAAAGCATTCCACTCGGTGGGCGTGACCTGCCTCATTTCCAGCCATGACGAACAGATGCTCGACGCCGCCGCCCGCGTGATCCACCTGAAAAACGGCCAGCTGGTCGCCATCGACAAGGCCACGCAAGCGCCCGTCTTCGCGCCACCCGATCCCGATTTTGCGCCCTCCCCCGACCAGGATGACGCGCAGGGAGAACAGGCATGAGAGGCTGGTTCCGTCAACACCGCTTCGCCCTCGGTTCGGCGCTGATTCATTTGCGCAAGTCGCCAGGCGGCTTTCTATTGAACGTCGTGGTGGTCGCCATCGCCCTGTCGCTGCCGTTCGCCGGCTTGACCATGCTCGACAATGTACGCCCGATGTCGGAACAGATGTCGGTCGACCCGGAAATCAGCGTTTTCCTGAAGATCGACACGCCGCGCGAGCAAGCCGTGGCCCTGGCCAGCGCCATGCGCAAGATCGTCGGCGAGCAAAAGGCGAAGATCGTCTTCATCCCCCGCGAACAGGCGCTCGACACCCTGAAAGACAAGAACGGCCTGGCCGACGTACTGAGCACACTGGGCGACAATCCCCTGCCTGACAGCTATGTGCTGAAACTCGACGCCTTCAGCAGCGCCAGCGAAGCGCAGGACGTCGATGCGGTGGCGGAACAGCTGCGCCACTTGCCCGGCGTGGAATCGGCGCAAGTCGATTCGGCCTGGGTCAAGCGCCTGGCGGCCCTGCTGGGCGTGCTGCGCCTGGTGCTGCTGCTGCTGGCCATCACCCTGGGCGTGGCCGTGATCGCCGTGGTCTTCAACACCATCCGCCTGCAAGTGATGCAGCAGCGCGATGAAATCAGCATCTCGAAACTGATCGGCGCGACGGACACCTTCATCCACCGCCCCTTCTATTACACGGGCGCCCTGCTGGGCCTGTGCGCCGGCGCGCTGGCCCTGGGCGCCGTGGCGCTGGCCTTGCAGCCGCTGAATACCGCGATTGCCGAGTTTGCCCGCCTGTATGCGTCCGAATTCCAGCTGGTGCCGCTGGCGCCGCTGCCGATGGCCGGCTTGCTGGCCGTCAGCGCCAGCCTGGGCCTGATCGGCGCCTTCCTCTGCGTGCAGCGCCACCTGGCGCGCCTGAACTGACCCTCTTTCCATGGCGGCGCTCCTGGCGCCGCCATGCGTCCCATATTGCTGCTATCTTGATAATAAGCAAGTATTCTTAAGGCTCGCTTCAGCCAGAGGCCGTAGACTAACTACGTTGTCGTGAAGCGCTATCTGGATATATATCAAGCATTACATCGCCATAGCATTTAGGCTATCAGGACGATTAAATGTGCTGATTGGCACTCTCAAGCAGAGAGTGCTAATATAGGGACATACCAAGAGCAGAAGCGCCATGGACGCCAGATGAAGATGGTGCCGCGCTCTGCAAAGTACAAGACCGAATACGCAAGACCGAACAGACAAACGGACCACGTCGCGTGACGTGGCCAACTGGAACAAAGCAAGACTACGAGGGAGAAAACATGACTATGATGTCCGCAACGTCCGCATTGGTTCCGACCAAAAGTAATGCGCTGGGCCTCGGGTTCACTGGCAATCTGGGCAATATTGACGCCTATATCTCGGCCGTGAACCGCCTGCCCATGTTGACCCATGACGAAGAAATTTCGCTGGCGACACGCCTGCGTGAAAAAAATGATCTGGCCGCCGCGCAAGAACTGGTGCTGTCGCACCTGCGCCTGGTGGTCTCGATTGCCCGTGGCTACCTGGGCTATGGCTTGCCGCATGCCGACCTGATTCAGGAAGGCAATATCGGCTTGATGAAAGCGGTGAAACGTTTCGATCCGGACCAGGGCGTGCGCCTGGTGTCGTACGCCATGCACTGGGTGAAAGCCGAGATGCACGAGTACATCCTGAAAAACTGGCGCCTGGTCAAGGTTGCGACGACGAAGGCGCAGCGCAAGCTGTTCTTCAACCTGCGCAGCCACAAGACGGGCCTGGACGCGATGACGCCGAAGCAGATCGATGCGCTGGCCAAGCTGCTCGACGTAAAGCGCGAAGAAGTGATCGAGATGGAAACGCGCTTGAGCGGCCGCGACATCGCACTGGAATCGCCAACCGACGATGAAGACGACAAGTTTTCGCCGATCGCCTACCTGTCGTCGGAGCAAAGCGAGCCGACCAAGGTGCTGGAAGCGGAGCAAGTGACGCGTCTGCAATCGGAAGGCCTGGAAACGGCCTTGAGCAAGCTCGACGCCCGTTCGCGCCGCATCATCGAAGCGCGCTGGCTGGCCAACGACGACGGTTCCGGCGCCACCCTGCACGCGCTGGCGGAAGAGTTCGGCGTATCGGCCGAGCGCATCCGCCAGATCGAAGTGGCGGCGCTGAAAAAAATGAAGGGCGCCCTGGCCGCCTGGGTGTAATCACAAGCAATGCCGCAATGCAAAAGGCGCCGCAAGGCGCCTTTTGGTTTTATAACTGATATTTATCAACAGATAAACATTGTCAGCCCTTACGCTGCAGCCAGGCCCTTGACGAGGACTTCGGCAACCAATTCATTCAGATCCGCGCCGCGTTCCTTGGCCAGGGTCTGCAATTGCAACACCAGATCGCTGTTCAGCTTGACGGCAAATGGCACCAGGCCCAGGGCCTGATCGCGCTTGCGCTGCTCGCGGCGGTCGACGACCACCGCTTCCTTACCGAATGCACCGGCGCCGGGAACACTCATCTTTCCCATCAGTTTCTTGGCATCGCTTTTGGCCAGGTCGGTTTTTTTCATGGTTGTTTCCTGATTTTCAAAACAGCCATTTTACGCAGTAATCGGCGCGCCGCGTGGCCGGCGCGTCAATTCATCGGCAGCACGCCAATAGTGCGCCTGAAAAATATCATTTTGTTACTATCATTTTATCCCACGCGTGAACAAGCACGCCGGGGACGCTCTACCTGAAAGGAAAAACATGCATTACCTGACCCGCTCTTATCGCACCATGCTGCTTCCCCTGTTCTTCGCCTGCTTGGCCGTACTGGCGGGCTGCGGCGCGGCCGGCAGCGCCGGCGACGCGGAAAACACGCCGCGCAGTGTCACCCACGTGCTGTCGCCGGGCGAACAGGTCGCCATCACGGCCACCGATACCCTGAAACTCGAGCGTGTCAACGATAGCCGCTGCCGCAAGGGCGCCGTGTGCGTGTGGAAAGGCTACGTCAGCTACAGTTTCAGTTTGCTCAACAGTGCTGGCGCCACCGACATCGTCCTGTCCGACTCCATGCCCGGCGCTTCCAGTTCCGTCACCGTCAAGCACCTGACGTTTACCTTGCTCGACGTCGACCCGGCCACGCCGCCCGCCCTGAATGCGGCAGAGCCCACCTACCGCGTGAAAGTCAAGATCACGCAGGGCGCCCTGCCCCGCTAACATCGTGGCGCAGGCGGCTGTCGCTGGGCGCCTGCTGCCGGTCCAGCATGCCGTAATCGCGCACGACGGCGGCGATGCGCAGCCGGTAATCGTCAAATACGCCCTGCCGGCCAGCCGATTGCGCCGCCCGGTGCGCTTCCAGCTGCCGCCACTGCGCCAGCGCCGCCTCGTCGCGAAAGAACGACAGCGACAGCAGTTTGCCTGGCTCGCTCAGGCTGCTGAAGCGCTCGATGGAAATGAAACCATCGACTTCGTCGAGCAGGGGCCGCAGCGCAGCGGCCAGGTCCAGATACTGCTGGCGACCTTCGGCGCTGGGCCAGACTTCAAAAATCACGGCAATCATGCATTTTCTCCTTGCGTAAACACGGGGATGCGGGCGTTCAGCGACGGCAGATAACGCCACGCCAGCGCCATGCCCTCCAGGCCATCGGCCCACGCCTGCAAACAAGCCGCAGCGATGGCCTGCGCGATGGACTGGCCCGGACAGACATGGCGGCCATGGCCAAAACCCAACTCCGCATGGCTGGCGCTGGCCAGCACGACGACGATCATCTGTCCGGCCGGCACGCGCACGTCATCGAACTCCACGTCTTGCACCGTGTAGCGGCGCGTGTTGTGGATCGACGGATCAAAACGGCTGACTTCGCGCAGCATGGCCGGCCATCGCTCAGGTGTTGCGCGCAGTTGCGCCGACAAATCCGGCTGCGTGCGCAAGGCAACGACGGCATTACCCAGCAAGCCGGCAGTGGCGTCGCAGGTTTGCGACAGCAAACCCACGAGGTTGGCCGGCAAGCCGCTCCCCATGGCATCGGTCTCTGTCACGATACTGGCCAGCAGGCTGCCCGGCCTCGCGTTGCCCTCGCGCAGCAAGTGGCCAAAACCTTGTAGAAGGGCATCGGCCGCTTCCTGCGCGCCAGCCAGTTGTTCTCCATTGCTGAGCGGCGACAGACAAGCAACAAAAGCGCGCGTCCAGGCCGCCAGCGCCGGCCATTGCGCTGGCGCAAAGCCCAGCAAGTCTGCCATGGCAAACAGCGGCAGTTGAAAAATCGCCTCATTCAGCTGGGCAGCTCCAACGGGCACACGGTCGCTGGCCAAGCGCAATGTCTGCGCCTGCAGGCGAACCACATCCACCTGCCCCAGCGCGCGCACGAGCATCTGTTTCGGCACGGCATGCCGTTCGCCATCGTTCATGCGCACCAGTTCCGCAAAAATCGCGCCGCACGGCGTGCCCGCCAAGTTGTGCGGCACGCCCAAGCCCTGCGGGCGCACGCGGCAAGCGGGATGCGCGAGCACGGCCCGCACGCCGGCCGCGCCCGTCGCCAGCCAGCAATCGAGTGCCGCATCGAAACGCAGCGGCGGGCCATCGGCCAGGCGGCGATAGTAGTCATACGGCGCCGCGTGGGTGACGGCGGAAAAAGGGTCGGCGGGGTCGGCGAGCGGCATGCGCATTCCATTGCAGTGAGGTGGGGACACGAGTATGCTGCTCCTTCCACCACTACACTTCGCCCACGAACGAACCATGGACGACAAACTTCCCTCGGCCGACATGGGCCTGGCGCAACTGGCCGGCGCCATCGCCGAACCGGCCCGCGCACGCATGGTGTGCAGCCTGCTCGATGGCCATGCGCGCACAGCCACGGAATTGGCCACGCTGGCCGAAGTGGGCGCCTCGACGGCCAGCGCCCATCTGAGCCGGCTGCGCGACGATGGCTTGCTGTCCATGCTGGCGCAGGGCAAGCACCGCTACTACCGTCTGGCCAGCGCGGAAGTGGGCCAAGCCCTCGAAGCGCTGCTGGTGGTGGCCGGCGTGCCTGCAACGCCATTTACTCCCTCGACGCCGGACCGCCTGCGCCATGCGCGCACCTGCTACGACCACATGGCCGGCACCGTCGCCGTCGCCCTGCACGACCAGCTGCACGCGCAGGGCTGGCTGCTGGACGACGGCGGAGAATATCGTCTGTCGGAAGCGGGCGCGGCCGGCATGGCGGCCCTGGGCATCGACGTGCCGCAATTGCTCAAGCAGCGCCGCCGCTTCGCCTGCGCCTGCCTGGACTGGAGCGAACGGCGCGCCCACCTGGGCGGCGCGCTGGGAGCCGCCCTGCTGCAACTGGCCCTGCGCCAACGCTGGGCCGAACGCGAACTCGACAGCCGCGCCCTGCGCATCACGCCGGCCGGCGAACGGCACCTGCTGGCCGCCTTCGGCGCTTGCTGAGGGAAGCACGATGATCGCGTTCCAGGAACTGGCCAAACAATACGGCAGCTTCGAAGCCGTCAAGCCGCTGACCCTGCAAGTGGGAAAAGGAGAAGTCTTCGGCTTCCTGGGCCCGAACGGGGCGGGCAAGACCACCACCATCCGCATGCTGATGGGCATCCTCGTGCCCAGCAGCGGCCGCGTGCTGGTCGACGGCCTCGATTGCCACCGCGATGGCGCCGCCGTCAAGCGCAAGGTGGGCTATTTGCCCGACAATCCCATCTTTTACGATTATTTGCGGGGCCGCGAAATCCTGCAATTCGTCGCCGAAATGCATGGTTTTTCACGCACGGAAGCGGCCGCCCGCGCCGCGCGTCTGCTCACGGAATTCGGCCTTAATGAAGCGAGCGAGGATTTCGCCGTCAATTACTCGCTGGGCATGAAAAAGAAACTGGGCCTGGCCTGTGCGCTGATACACGATCCGGCCGTGCTGATCCTCGATGAACCGATCAACGGTCTCGACCCGCGTGCTTCGCGCGACGTGCAGGAACGCTTGCTGCGCATCGCCGCGGCCGGCACCACCATCTTCGTTTCCACGCATTTGCTCGATATGGCGCAAAAACTGTGCAGCCGCGTTGCCATCATCCACCGTGGCGCCCTGGTCGCCACGGGCAGCCTGGACGATATCCGCCGGCAGCTGTCCAGCGACGGCAGCCTGGAAGACCTCTTCTTGCAACTGACCGATGAAACGTCGACCGCATGACACCGGCGCCACCCACCGCCTGGCGCGCCGTCTGGCTGCTGACACGCTTGCGCCTGCAGCGCCTGCTCAACGTCAGCGGCAGGGGCTGGTCGTTCAAGCGGAGCGGCAAGAGCCGGGCCGCCACGCCAGGCAAGAAACGGGGACGCTGGCTGCTGGGCGCGCTGCTGCTCTTGCCCATGCTATTTTCCTCCGGCAATATCGCCCGCCACAACCTGCTGAACATGCATTGCCTGCTCGACCAGGTGGCCGTTTGCCAGGCCAAGGGCAGCATGAACGCGGGCGAGCGCGTGCTGGCGCCCGTCATCGCCCACTTGATCGAGCAACCCTTCAGTACGGCGCTGGCGGGCGCCCTGACCCTGCAATTGGCCCTGCTGTGGCTGGTCAGTGTTCTGCTGCCGCTGGGCATGGGAGAACTGTCAAAGCCAGACTGGGATCTGGAATGGCTGGTCACCCTGCCCGTCGAGAAAAGCAATTTGCTGTGGGCGCGCGTGCTTGAACGCACGCTGGTCAACCCGCTCGGCCTGCTGGTGCTGTGGCCCTGCACCACCATGATCGCCTGGTATTCGGGCCAGGGCTGGTTTTCGCCGTTGCCGGGCCTCTTTGCCTGCCTGCTCCTGCTGGCCCTGGCGGCCATGCTGCGTACCCTGGTCGACACGGGCTTGCGCCTGTCGTTCAGTCCCGCGCAGCTGGGCAACCTGCAGGCGCTGCTATCGGTGGCCGGCCTGTTTCCCATGTATATGGGCATGTCCTTCGGCATGGGCGCGGGCGGCTTTGCCCACGAGTGGGCGGCGGCCATGCCCGCCTGGAGCGCCTGGACGCCGCCCGGCCTGCTGGTTACATTGCTCAATGCCAGGGGTGCGGCGGCAGCGCTGCCGGCCGCCCTGCTGCTGACGCAATGCCTGTGCCTGATGCTGTTGGGCATGGCGCTGCTACGCCACCAGTTGCGCCATGGCGTGGTGGGCGCCGGCCAGCGCGAGGCCAGCCGCAAGCCGTCCCCGGCGGCACCGCCCACAGGCAAGTGGCACGCCAGCATCGGCACGGTGATCCAGCGCCGCGAACTGACCTTGCTGCTGCGCGATCGCAATTTTCTCGTGCAAACCCTGCTGCTGCCCTTGCTGATCCTCGGCGGCCAGGCCCTGTTCTCGGGCCAGGCGCGCGACCTGCACGAACTGCTGTCCAGCCCCGCCTTGCTGGCCTCCACCGGCTTTTTCCTCGGCACCTATGTGCTGATGATGTCGGCCTTCCAGACCCTCAACAAGGAAGGCGGCGCGCTGTGGCTGCTGTACACGTTTCCCGTCTCCGTCGAACAGGCGCTGCGGCAAAAGGCCCAGCTGTGGGCCGCGCTGGCCCTGCTGTATCCATTGATCCTGTTCGGCGTGGCGCTGGCCTGGCAAGACGCCTGGCGCTGGGACATGGCGGGGTTGATGCTGCAGGCCCTGGCCGGCATCCCCCTGTACTCGCTGATCGCCGTGGCGCTGGGCGTGTTTGCCAGCGATCCGCTGGCCGCCGAGGCGACGTCAAAAATACGGCCTGCCTACACGTATCTGTACCTGCTGCTGACCGGCCTGTATATCGCCGCGCTGGCCGCCGGCAACCCCGTGCAGCAACTGGTGTTTGTCGTGCTCACGGGCGCGCTGGCCGCGGCACTGTGGCAAAAGGCGCGCGACGCTTTGCCCTACCTGCTCGACCCGGTCGCCTCGCCGCCGGCCAGAATCACGGCGGCCGACGGCTTGATCGCCGCCATGCTGTTTTTCATTCTGCAAACACTGGCCTTGATCCTGCTCAAGTACCCGGTGGCCGCGCCGCTCACGTATGTGCTGCTACGCCTCGTGTATTGGCGCGCAGGGACGGCCGGCGTGCCGCGCATGGCACAGGGCCGCCAGCCGTGGCGCTGGGGAGGCGCAGGCGCCTGTGCCGCGGTGCTGTTCGGCGTCGGCTACGCGGCCCTGTTGCCGCCTGGCACGCTTCCACCGGCCGGCGGGCACTGGCCGTGGCTGCTGGCACTGGGCGTGCTGGCCGCGCCCCTGTGCGAGGAATTCATCTTCCGCGGCTTGCTGCAGGGCGGCTTGCGCCGTTCCCTGCCGGCCTGGAAGGCGATCACTGTCGCCGCCGCCCTGTTTACCATCGTGCATCCACCGGCCGCCATGCTGCCCGCCTTCGCGCTGGGCCTGTGCACGGGCATCGCATACGAGCGCAGCGGCGCTCTGCTGGCGCCCATGCTGGTGCATGCCGCCTACAACGCCGCCCTCCTCGCGTACCAGTTGCAAGGATAGATACAGGCACAGACAAGTTTGCTAGAATCGCACACGATTTCCGTCCGTATCCCAACCAATGACTACGCACAGATCACGCATGAATCCACGCTTGTTTGCACCATGTATCCTCGTTGCGCTGCTGAGCGGCTGCACGGTACTCGCCCTGCGCCCCAACAGCGGCGTCGAAAACCGCATGTTCACCGTGCAGGAAGCCCCGCGCCTGCGCATCGACGCGCCCAAGGCGCGCATCCAGAATCCCATGCCCAACGACCACTTCATCGGCATCGCCCTGTCCGGCGGGGGCAGCCGCGCGGCCAATTTCTCGGCTGCCTCGCTGGAGCAGCTGGAGCAGTTCGGCCTCGTCAGCGGCGCCTCGGCCATCTCCGGCGTCTCGGGCGGCGCCATCGCGGGCGGCTACTATGCGCTGCATGGCAAGCAGACGGATTGGCCTTTGCTGCGCAGCAAGCTGAAAACGGATTTCTTCGGCCAGACCATTTTGAAACCGGCCAATCTGACGACGATGTTGTTGACGAACAAGACGCGTACCTCGTTCCTGTCCGACGTGTTTGACGATGTGCTGTACGACAAGAAAACCTACGAGGACTTGCCGCACGACGGCCCCATTTTCCTGGCCAATGCAACAGACGCCACCGATGGCGGCAAGCGCGTGGTATTTTCCTATGAGTATTTTTACGGCACCCTGCATTCGCCTATCCAGGATATCCGCCTGGCCACGGCCGTGGCCACCTCGGCCGCCTTTCCCGGCGTGTTCGATTCCGTCACCTTCGAGCGTTTCCGTCCGAAAAACACCTTCGTGCCGGAGCTCGGTTCCGAGTCGCGCGAATCGCCGTCGTACGTGCACCTGTTCGATGGCGGCGCGGCCGACAACCTAGGCGTGGAAACCCTGTGGGACGTGGCCTTGACGCAGCTGTACGGCAACGACATGGCCATCGTGCCGCCACGCCTGAACAGCAAGCCCTTCATCCTCATTTCCATCGACGCCAACGCGCCCAATTCCAGCGCCGTCTTCGAAAAGATGTCGGACGAGCGCCAGCCGCTGGACCGCATCTTCAACAAGAATATCTACGATGCCGTCGACGCCCTGTTTTCGCGCCAGCGCAAGGAAAATCTCGTCAAGATGGGTTTTGGGCAAGCCCGCTTCGATACCATCACGCATGAAAATTTTGGCGACCTGAGCCAAAAATTCGTCAAGGGCAAGCGCACCTCGGCCTTTGCCATCCCCGTGCTGTGCCGCCCCCACCTGGGCCAGTACCGCTGCGAAGTCGATGCGGCCGATCCCTTGCCGGGCCAGATCCGCACGCGGCTGGAAGGCTTTGCCTGGCATATTTCCATCGACCAGATCGCCTCGCTGGCGCTGCGCCTGTCCAGCGGCGATGCGCAAGTCGACGGTGCCCGCAAGGAAGAGCGCGCCGCCCTCGTCAAGCTGCAGCGCCTGGCCACGCAGACGAAAACCCATCTGAAGCTGACGGGCCCGGAAAATTGCAGTCCGGACGTTTTGCAATCGGCCCTGTACAGCGCCGCGCGCGTGCTGATCCTCGACGACGAGGAATCGCGCTTCGCCCTGTGCGATTACATGCTGACGGGCAAGCTGATCAATGACGACACCGTCTGCAAGCAGCGCTATGTGCACGCCGTGCCTCGCTTCGCCATCGAGAGTGAAGATTTGCAGTACCGCAACCTGAGTTCGGACGGCAATTCCGTGAACGTACCGATACGCTGCAAGAAGTAAGCGCGCACAAAAAAACCCGCACGATCGCTCGTGCGGGTTTTAGCGCAAGGATTCCAAGCGCCCGGCTGATTTAGATCAACCGACTACGCCTGCGCATGTAGCTGCGGCTTAACGCACCTTCCAGTTCCTGCTCCGTTTTATGCTGGTTCACCGTGTACAGGGCCCACAGGGCCGCCGGCGCCCAGCCGATCACAGTGCACTGCAAGATCAAGGCGGCGGCACCGGCCAGCGGGCGCCCCAGCATGAAAAACGTGAGACACGGAAGTAGCAAGGCTATCAGCAATCGCATCACGACATACTCTCCTTCAAAATAGAGCAGCGGACAAGGGCCGGTATCCGGTCCGTCCCCCGCCCGCTGCGTACTGCTCCTTATAGATGCACGGAGATTTGCGGCATCAAGTCGTCAAAGGTGCGACCGTTGCCGTTTTCTCCGATGGCGTGCATCTTCCATTCGCCGTTATGGCGGTACAGCTTGGCCATGATCTGTGCCGTGTGGCTACCTTGCACAGACAGGTTGAAACGCGCGACTTCCTGGTTATTGCTGGCATTCAAGATGCGGCAATAGGCGTTTTCCACCTGCGAGAAGTTCTGGCCAGTAAAGCTGTTGACGGTAAAGACGAGGCTTTTCACGTGCGCCGGCACTTTCGACAGATCGACATTGATCTGTTCGTCGTCGCCATCGCCCGCGCCCGTGCGGTTGTCGCCCGTGTGGACGATACTGCCGTCCTTGCTTTTCAGCTGGCGGAACCAGACGATGTCGGATGTGCTCTTGTTTTCATCGAACATGACGCACGACGCGTCCAGGTCGACGGCTTCCGTCTTCGAACCGAAACCGAGGAAACCCTTGGTCTTGGCCGCATCCCAGCCCAGGCCCATGGTGATACGGGTCAGGGTGGTACCAGCTTCTTTGTCCAGAGAAATCTTCTGGCCCTTGCTCAAATTGACAGACATACGCATAGCTCCTGTTTGCTTGGTTACATCAAATATTAGTTACGCCGGCTTGCTTTGGGTCCAGGCGAGGAAGGCCGCGCGGTTGCGCGAGCACACGAGGATTTTTCCCGTGCCTGAAAACTTCAGCACTACGCCCTCGCCGCTGGTCTGGCTGTTGATCAGGTTCCCCAGAAAGCCGCCGCTGCTGCCGGTCGTCATGGAAATTTCGTATTGCAGGCGGTTGTCCCAGCACACGACGTGCGAGTTATCGATCACCACGTCCTTGCCCGGCGTCACTTCCAGTATCGACATCGCGCCAAAACCGGACACCGCCAACTGGCCGCTGCCTGCCGTCTCGGTAATGAAAAAACCACCGCTCTGGGCAAACAGCGCATTGCCAAGGCTCTGCGTGCGCACCTTCAATTCCACGCCAGCACTGGCCGCCACGAAGGCGCCGTCGCTGATCATGTATTGCTGGGCGCCCACCTCGAGCACCCGCATCGCGCCAGGCAAGGTAGGCGACAGCAGACAGTCGCCGTCGCCCCGCATGGCTTCGATATGCTGCTGAAAGAACGATTCCCCGTTGGCAAAGGTGCGCATCAGCGCGGCGCCTATGCCGCCAGTCATCTTGCCTTTCAGCTCAAGATTGGTTTCCATCATCACCATCGCATTGGATTCGCAATAAATCTTCTCGCCCTTGGCAAGCGACACATGCAGGAACGGGTCGACGTCCCCGGTAATATTGAAAACTGGCATACCTGTTCCTTCCTCAACTCAGTAATGATGGGGGCGGTCCATACAGCGGACCGCCTTGACTGCTTACAACTTAAACACCGACACCAAAGGAGGCAGCCAGTGGGCCCAGACCGCCTTTATAACCCTGGCCGATGGCCTTGAATTTCCAATCGGCGCCATTGCGGTAGATTTCACCAAAGACCATCGCCGTTTCCGCCGAACCGTCTTCCGACAGGTCGAAGCGGGCGATTTCCGTGTTGCCGTTGGCATTCACGCAGCGTACGTACGCCTTCGATACCATACCAAAGTTTTGCTTGCGCGCTTCGGCATCGTGAATCGTCACGCAGACGGCGATCTTGTCGATCTCGGCTGGCACCGTGGCCAGGTCGACGATGACGGTTTCATCATCGCCATCGCCGGCGCCGGTGGTGTTGTCGCCCGAGTGGGTGACGGAACCGTCGCTCGATTTCAGGTTGTTGTAGAAAATCATGTCGACGTCGGCGCGAACCTTGCCGTCGGCCTTCAACAGGAACACGGAGCCGTCGATGTCGAACGCGGCGCCATCGGTGGCGCGGGCATCCCAGCCCAGGCCGATGATCATCTTCGAGATGCCGGGAGCTTCTTTGCTCAGGTTGACGTTGCCGCCTTTTTGCAGACTGATTGCCATGATGTGTTTCTCCTATGTGGGTTGTGTATCACCAAACACCTGGCGTCCTCCACCGGCCTGACTCCCCAGGCCGGCGGCGACGCTTGCTACAACTTGCCGGCAAACGGGTGTAGTCGTTTGCCGCGCATTCTTTACACTGCTGTTGCCTTGACCGCTTCCAGCGCTTCCGTCGGGCCTTCTTCAAGCGCCATCCTGCGCTTGTAGCGGATCGACGACCACAGCGAGGCGAGAATGAAGGCCACGCCGATCAGACCCGTGAAGATCTCGGGAATGTGGAACTTCATGCTGACCAACATGATCACGGCCAGGATACCGATCGCATAGTGCGCGCCGTGCTCCAGATAAACGAACTCGTCGAGCGTACCCTTGCGCACCAGGAACACCGTCATCGACCGCACGAACATCGCGCCGATAGCCAGGCCCAGCATGATGATCACGACATCCTTGGTGATGGCAAACGCGCCGATCACGCCGTCAAAGCTGAACGAAGCGTCGAGCACTTCCAGGTACAGGAAGCCGCCGATACCGCCACGCTTGACGATGTCGCCCACGTTGCCGTCGCCGTTATCGCCTTCCAGCAAGCCGCTGACCACATCGACGCCCACGTAGGTCAGGATGCCCCACAGGCCGGCCGTCAGGACCACCAGTTTCTGGCCTTCTTCGATCATCGACAGGCTGGCCATCAGGGTGCCCAGCGCGATCATCACGGAAATCGAGGATATCTTGCCCAGCGCGCCCAGTTTTTCTTCAATACGGCCCAGCCAGTGCGTTTCTTTTTCGTCGTCCAGCAGGAAGTTCAGGAACACCAGCAGCAGGAAGATGCCGCCGAAGGCCGCCACTTCCGCATGGTGGTTCGTCAGGTGCATCGAGTACTGTTCAGGATTGCTCAGTGCCAGATTCCATACTTCCATCAAGCCCAGGTCAGCCGCTTGCGCCACGATGACCAGCGGGAACACCAGACGCATACCGAACACGGCGATGATGATGCCGACGCCCAGGAACAGGCCCTGCCAGAACTTGTCCCAGTTCTTCAGCACCGAAGCATTGACCACCGCGTTGTCAAACGACAGCGAGACTTCCATCACGCCCAGGATCACCGCGATACCGAGCGCCGCCAGCATCGTCTGCACGCCACCGTGCGTGTAACCCCACCAGGCGGAAATGCCCAGGCAGATAAATGTCACTAAAAATGACACTCTGAAATGTTTCATCGATAGTTCCCCTTTATCCAAATTCAATGGAACGTAGTATAGGGATGTGTGACACATTTAAAAATAGAAGATAATGGAAGTATTACTTCGTAAAAACAGAAGATAGAGGATGCAGCGATGAAAACCACGGGCTTCAATTACCGCCATTTGTACTTCTTTTGGGTGGTCGCCAAGGAAGGCGGCGTGACGCGCGCGGCTGAACGGCTGGGACTGGCCGTGCAAACCATCAGCACCCAGCTGGCCCTGCTGGAAAAGGAGCTGGGCCGCTCGCTGCTGCAGCCGCAGGGACGGCGTTTGGTGCCGACGGAAGCGGGCCGCCTGGCGCTCGGCTATGCGGACCAGATTTTTCTCTTGGGCGAGCAGATGCAGGATGCGCTGGCCGATGCGGATGCGGAAAAGATGCGCCTGACGGTGGGCATTTCCGATTCCCTGCCGAAACTGATGGCGTATCGCATGCTCGACGCCACGCGCAGCCTGGACCAGCCCATCAAGCTCGTGTGCCTGGAAGACGAATTCGAATCCCTGCTGGCCGACCTGGCCCTGCACAAGCTGGACCTGGTCTTGACGGACCGTGCCGTACCGGCCGGCGCCAGCCTGCGCGTGTCCAGCCACCTGTGGGGAGAGAGCGCCATGAAGCTGTTCGGCATCCCCGCGCTGGCCGAACAGTACCGCGGCAATTTCCCGCACAGCCTGCACGGCGCACCGTTTCTACTGCCCGCGCGCAATAACGCCTTGCGCGGACGCATCGACGAATGGATGGTGCAGCAAGGCGTGCGTCCCGACGTGGTCGGCGAATTCGAGGACAACGCCATGCTCAACGCGTTTGGCCGCAAGGGCCTGGGCCTGTTCTTCGCCTCCGCCAGCCTGGCGGCCGATATCGAGGAACAATTCGGCGCCGTGCTGGTCGGCGACGCCTCGTCCCTGCGCGAACAGTTTTACGTCATCTCGAACGAGCGCAAGATCATGCACCCGGCGCTCGACGTGATCCTGGCGGCCATCCAGAGGACGACAAAGATTAACAAGGAAATCTGATAAATCCATTCGAAAATAACGTTTGAATAATCAATCAAAAGCGATTGTAATAAAGCCTGAGACAAACACGCGCCCAGCCCTCGCCGGAAGGGCGCGATTACCATAAAAAACAGGAGCGGCACCATGTCCATGGCAGGCAAGACGATCGATATTCCCGATCTCATCAATAACAACAAGATCGGCTCCTTCCAGATCGGCATGCTGATCCTGTGCGGGCTGTGCGTCATCATGGATGGCTTCGACGTGCAGGCGATGGGCTATGTGGCGCCCGCCATCATTGCCGACTGGCATGTGAGCAAGGCCAACCTGGGTCCCGTGTTTGGCGCGGGCCTGCTGGGCATGCTGGTCGGCTCGCTCGTGTTCAGCATCACGGCCGACAAGTTCGGCCGCCGCCCCGTGCTGATCGGCTCGACCATCTTCTTTTCCCTGTGCATGCTGGTCACGCCGCTGGCAACGACCATCGAGCAATTGCAACTGATCCGTTTCATCACGGGACTGGGCCTGGGCGCCGTGATGCCGAACGCCATGGCGCTGGCCGGCGAATACAGCCCCCTGCGCAAGAAAGTCACCCTGATGATGCTGGTCTCGTGCGGTTTTACCCTGGGCGCCGTGCTGGGCGGTTTATTGTCCGCCGCGCTGATTCCCGCCTTCGGCTGGCAATCCGTGTTTTACGTGGGCGGCGTGGTGCCGCTGGTCATCGGCGTACTGATGTTCTTCCTGCTGCCGGAATCGATGCAATTCCTCGTGCTCAAGAAACGCAAGCTGGATAAAGTGGCGCAATGGCTGAAACGCATCGATCCGACAGTGACCATCACGGCCGACACGCAATACGTCGTGCATGAGAAGGAACACAAGGGCGCGCCCGTGCTGCAATTGTTTACAGGCGGCCGCGCCAAGATGACGATACTGCTGTGGGTCATCAACTTCATGAACTTGCTGAACTTGTATTTCCTGTCGAACTGGCTGCCGACGATCGCCAAGGAAGCGGGCTTGTCGACGGCGAACGCCGTGCTGGCCGGCACGGCCCTGCAAGTGGGCGGCACCATCGGCACCCTCGTCATGGGCCAGCTGATCGACCGCTCCAGCTTCCGCCGCATCCTGCTGCCATGCTTCCTGGTCGCCGCCGTGGCCATTGCTCTGATCGGCCGTCCGGACGTGTCGCTGGCGTTCCTGTTCATCACGATCTTCATCGCCGGCTTTTGCGTGGTGGGCGGCCAGCCGGCCGTCAACGCCCTGGCGGCCAGCTACTATCCGACCACCTTGCGCTCGACGGGCATCGGCTGGAGCCTGGGCGTGGGCCGCATCGGTTCCATCATCGGCCCCGTGCTCGGTGGCGAGTTGATCCGCCTGAACTGGCCCAACAGCACGATTTTCCTCGTCGTCGCCATTCCCGCCATCGTCTCGGCCGTCATGGTCTTTGCCATGCGCGGCGGACCGCAAACGGCCGCCAAAGCGTAAGGCCAGCGTCCCCGCGCCCGTCCCTGGCGGGGTGGCGCGCGGCAAAATTAGGCTATGGCGCCCTTCGTCGTTTAAGATGACGTTTTACCAGCCCATCTTCAGCGCCCCCATGCACAATGTCTTGCTAGTCCTGCTCGCCCTCTTCCTGGTCGCGCTGAACGGTTTTTTTGTTGCCGCCGAATTTGGCATCGTCACATTGCGGCGCACGCGCATCCGCGCCATCGCCAAGACGCAGGGACTGCGGGGCCGCATCCTGGCCAAGGTGCATGGCCAGCTGGACGCCTACCTGTCCGCCTGCCAGCTGGGCATCACCCTCGCGTCGCTGGGCCTGGGCTGGGTCGGCGAACCGGCGTTCGCCGGCCTGCTCGAGCCGCTGTTCGGCGCCATCGGCGTCACCTCGCAAGAGCTGATCCATGGCGTCTCCTTCGTCGTCGCCTTCAGCGTGATTTCCTTCCTGCATATCGTCGTGGGCGAACTGGCGCCCAAATCGATGGCCATCCGCAACCCGGAAGCCGTCGGCCTGTGGAGCGCGATCCCCCTTTACGGCTTTTACTGGGCCATGTACCCGGCCATCTACCTGCTCAACGCCAGCGCCAACTGGGTGCTGCGCCTGGCGGGCCTGTCCGGCAAGGGCGGCCACGACGCCCATTATTCGTCCGAAGAACTGAAACTGATCCTGCGCACCAGCCAGCCCGGCGAGAAGTTTACGCGCGACGAACGCAACATCCTGGCCCAATCGCTCGATTTCGAACAGATGACGGTGTCGGACCTGATGCGCCCGATCAATGAAGTGATCGCCCTGCACGCGTCGAACACGCTGGAAGAAAACCTCGACACGGTGCTGCGCAACCGCTTCAGCCGCTACCCGTATTTCGACACAAATGAAGACGACGTGCTCGGCGTCGTGCACCTCAAGGATCTGTTCTTTGCCCAGCAAGCAGGCAAACCGATCACCTCGCTCACGCCGTTTTTGCGTCCCGTGGACATCATTTCCGCGCGCACGCCGGCATTGGAACTGTTCCGGCGCTTTCGCGACGGCGCGCCCCACTTCGCCCTGATCGGCGAAAAGGGCAAGCGCCCGCTGGGGTTCATTACCCTGGATAACTTGCTCGGCGCCATGGTCGGTGAAATCCGCGATGAATTCCGCCGCAATGAAAACGACTGGCTCAAGCAAAGCGACGGCACCCTGATCGGCAAGGCCAGCTTGCCCATCTTCTCGCTCGAACGCATCCTCGGCATCGATATCGAAAACGAGGAACTGGGGCTGGACGACGTGGAATCGGTGGGCGGCTTGATCATGGTCAAGCTCGGTGACATTCCGAAGCAGGGCCAGCGCATCACCTTTGTCGACTTCGACATCGTTGTCAAGAAGATGAACGGGCCCCGCATCGTGCTCATTAAAGTGATCCCGAAGCAGGAACGGGACCTGGACGCCGATTTAAGAGATTAATTACTTCTTGCTCGTCAGGGTATCTTTGCCCTGCGGCACGGTGGTCTCGCCCACCGTCCACGTTTGCAGCAAGCTGTACAGCACCGCCAGCAGGGTCGGACCGATAAAAATGCCGACGAAGCCGAAGGCCAGCACACCGCCCAGCACGCCGAGCAGCACCAACAGGAACGGCAGGCTGCTGCCGCGGCTGATCAGCATGGGTTTCACCACGTTATCCACGCCGCTGATCAGCAATCCCCCCCACACCAGCATGAAGATGCCCCAGCCCGTCTGGCCGTCATTGAAGAGCCAGATGGCGGCGCCACCCCAGATCAGGGGCGGGCCCACGGGGATCAGCGAAAAGATGAAGGTGGCCACGCCCAGCAGCGCCACAGCCGGCACGCCGGCGATCAAAAAGCCCACCACGGCCACCAGCGCTTGCGCCAGCGCCGTGCCCAGCAAGCCGTACATGACGCCGCGCACGGTGCGGCTGATGGTCAGGCCCACGCCCGGCGCGCTGTCGCCGATGATGCGGCCGGCGCCCGTCATCAGAGCGCGGCTCAGTTGCTGGCCGTCGCGGTAGAGAAAGAAGCTGACGAACACGGCCAGGCTGGTCTGCGCCAGGCCCGTACCCAGCAGGATGCCGCCGGAAGCGAGGAAGTGGCGCGCCGGCTCCAGCATGGTCTTGCCCAAATTGAGTAATTCCTCGCGGTCAGCGAGCAGGCGTTCCACGTAGCCAGCGATGGTTTCGCCCACCACGGGAATGCTGGCCAGCCAGGCCGGCGGATGCAGGCCGCCCGATTCCAGCGCGGCGCGCAACTGTTCATAGATGCGCGACACATTGTCGGCTAGGTTGTAGGTGACGAGGGCCAGCGGCAGCACGATGACGAGCAGCAGCGACAGGGTCATGATGGCGGCCGCCCAGTTGCGCCGTCCCTTCAGGCGTTCCAGCAGCAGCAGGTACAAAGGCCAGCTGGAAATGCCCACGCAGGCGGCAAACAGCATGGCGGCCAAGAAGGGCCGCAAGACGAAAAAGCAGCCGATCAACAAAAAGATGATGGCTGCCAGGCGGGCGTGCGGCTCGAAACGTTTGTCCATGTACTGCATATCCTGAAGATGGCGCCTGGGGGCGCGACCGGATCAGGATAGCAGAAGTTTAAGATCGTGCGCGATGGCGGCAGGCTTTTCGCCGTGGCGCACGAACAGGCGAATCTTGCCTTCGCGGTCGAACACATAGGTGCCGGCCGTGTGGTCGACCGTATAGCTGCTGTCCGTCTCGCCCTCGACCTTGGCGTAATACACCTTGAATTCCTTGGCCACCTTGGCCGTCGCGGCAGCGTCGCCATACAGGCCCACGAAGCGCTTGTCGAAGGCCGGCACATACTGCGCCAGCAATTCCTGCGTGTCGCGCTCGGGGTCGACGGTGACGAACAGCACTTGCACCTGGTCCGCCTGCGGGCCCATTTCCTGCATCACCTGGGCCATGTCGGCCATGGTGGTAGGGCACACGTCCGGGCATTGCGTGTAGCCGAAGAACATCAGCACCAGCTTGCCCTTGTAGTCGGCCAGGGTGCGCGGGTGGCCCGTGTGGTCCGTCAGCGCGAACTCGCGCGCGTAGCCGAGGCCCGTCACGTCCGTGTTCTTGAAGGCCAGCTTGGTCGCGGCAGGCTTGCCGCAGCCGGCCAGGACGGCGACCAGCGCGGCCGCCAACAACAGGGTCAGGTATTTTTTCATGTGCCGAGAGGAATGTAGTGGTCGACCAGCAAGGCCGCGAACAGCAATGCCAGGTAGATGATGGAAAACGTAAAAGCCTTGCGCGCGATCAAGTCCGTGTAGTGGCGGTACATCTTCCACGCGTAATACAGGAAGCCGGCGTTGAGCACCACGGCCGAAGCCAGATAGATCAGGCCGCTCATGCGCACGGCGTACGGCAGCAAGGTGGTGGCGGCAAGCGCGATCGAGTACAGCCAGACGTGAAATTGCGTGAATTGCATGCCGTGCGTGACGGGCAGCATGGGCAGGCCCGAGCGCGCATAATCGTCGCGCCGGTACATGGCCAGGGCCCAGAAGTGCGGCGGCGTCCACACGAAAATGATCAGGACCAGCAGCCACGCCTGCATCGGCACGTCGTTGGCGACGGCGGCCCAGCCCAGCGCGGGCGGCATGGCGCCGGACAGGCCGCCGATGACGATGTTTTGCGGCGTAGCGGGTTTCAGCACCATGGTGTAGATCAGGGCATAGCCGACAAAGGTGACAAAGGTCAGCCACATGGTCAGCGGATTGACGAGGTGATACAGAATCGCCATGCCCAGGCCACCGATCACCAGCGCGAACACCACCGTCTGCTTCACCGTGATGTCGCCCATGGCCATCGGACGGCGCGCCGTGCGGGCCATGCGCGCATCAATCTCGCGCTCGGCCAGGCAATTGACGGCAAACGCGGCGCCGGCCAGCAGCCAGATACCGACGGTGCCGAACACCACCGCGTGCCAGTCGGGCAACTCCTCGCTGGCCAGGAACATGCCGATGACGGCGCAAAACACGGCCAGTTGCGTCACGCGAGGCTTGGTCAGCGCCCAATACTGGGCGATGCGGGGGGATGGTTTACGGCTGATGGTCTGAGTAGTCATTTATGCGATACGGGAAGGACTGGCTGGTGCCGAGGGCACTGGCGCGGAGGCGCAAGCGCGCTTAACATTGCGCGCAACATCGAGTTGGAATTTAGCCTTGTAGTTTAACATGGTCAGCAATAACACGAGCAGCGCCGCCCCGCCGTTATGCATGACGGCAATCGACAATGGCCAGCTCAGGTAGATGGTCGCCAGGCCCGTTGCCGCCTGCAGGGCCAGCACCAGCGCAACCCAGCGGGCCGTGCCGCGCAAGGACGGCAGCTTCCATGCGCGAAACACCGTATAGCCGATGCCGGCGAGCACGATGAAGGCGAAATTGCGGTGTACCCAGTGGATGGCCGTCAGCGCGGAAAACGGCAAGTAATGGCCGGCGGCCGTCTTGCCCAGCTCGCGCCACAGATGGAAGCCATGCTCGAAATCCATCTCCGGAATCACCTTGCCGCCGCACAGGGGGAAATCCGTGCAGGCCAGGGTGGCGTAGTTGGTGCTCACCCAGCCGCCCAGCGCGATCTGCACCGTCAACAGCACCAGCGAAAAGATGGCCAGCGCACGCACGGGACGCAGCACGGCAGCGTCCGCATCGGCGCGCAGCAAGGGTTTCACGGCATGATCCTGGCGCCCGCCCAGCCATGTGAGCATGGCCAGCAAGCCCATGCCCAGCAGCAAGTGGATGGTGACGATCACGGGCTGCAGTTTCAGGGTGACGGTCCAGGCGCCGAACGCACCTTGCAGGCAGACGAACAAAAACAGCGCCGTCGGCAGCGCGGGCGCGAATTCCGCGCGGCGGCTTTTCTTCCACTGGCGCCACGCCTGCACCATCATCGCCACGATCAGCACGCCTATGGCCATGGCCAGGTAGCGGTGCGTCATTTCGATCCACGCTTTCACCACCGTCACGGGCCCCGTCGGCATCAGCGTTTCCGCCGCGACGATATGCTCGTGCGCAAGGAAAGGATTTGCCGAGCCATAGCAGCCGGGCCAGTCCGGGCAGCCCAGGCCGGAATCGGACAGGCGCGTAAAGCCGCCAAACATGATCAGGTCGACCGTCAAAAAGACGGCGATCCACACGAGCTTGCGGTATTTATTGGCGTCCGCGGACACCCAGACCATGGTCAGCGGCAGCAGCGCCACCAGCAGACCCGTCAAGCCCAGCTGGGCCAGCGCGGAGAGATGCATCGTCGGCATGCAGACTCCTCAACCGATCGCCGAAGCTTTGAGCAGCTTGGCGATGTCTTTCTTGATCTTGTTCGGGTCCGCGTCTTTCGGGAAGCGCATCATCAGATTGCCCAGCGGATCGATCAAATACAAATGGTCGCTGGTCTTGCCGCCCGGCTCCACGGGCAGCCAGGCTTTCAAGGCGTCGCCATTGACGCGCAACATGCTGGTGCCATCGAATTCGCGCATCACGAGCGTATCGAGCGGCTGGGCATCCGTCACCAGCCAGACCCGTTCCAGGCGCTCGCGTTCCTTGCCCTGCATGAGACGCAGTTGTTGCATGTCAAACAATTGCTTCTTGCATGCTTCCTGGCAATCGGATGGCCCCGTCTGCAGCAGCACCCACTTGCCCTTGAATTGCGCCAGCGGCGACGCCTTGCCGTCCAGTTCCGTCACGTGCAATTGTTCTTCGGGAATCGGATGCAAACGCGGGTCGATCAGGGCGCCGTAATTATTGCGGCCCGTGGGTTTGATGATGTAGTACGTGAAATACGAGGCGATGATGGGAAACGCGCACACGGCCACGACGGCCAGCAGTTTCCAGCGTCCCGTATTTTGTGCCTGTTTATTGGCGCTGTCTTGCGTTGCTTCAGGGTTGTTTGTTTGCACGTCGAAATCCTGTAAAGACAAAAAATAAAAAAGCCATCAGTGCCAGTGCGTACCACTGGAAGGCATAGCCGCGGTGCTTGTCCGCGCCCAGGTCGGGCGCCGGCCAGTCGCGCACGGGAAGCTGGCTGGACGCAGGCGCCGTTGCTCCGTCGACTGTTTGTTCGAGAATGAAAGGCTGCAAGACCAGGCCGCTGGCCTGTGCCAGCTGGCCGATATCGGCATTTTGCACGATGGCGTGCGGCGCCAGGGCCGGCGCCGTGCCCAGTTCCATCACATGGCCCGCGTTCAGGCGCGCGATGCCGGAAATCGTCACCGTGCCCGTGGGCGTGGCGTAATCGGGAATGCGCGTGCGCTCGGCATTGTTGCGCGGCAACCAGCCCTGTGCCACCAGCACGTGCATCTGGGAACCGTCGATCTGGAATGGCGTGAGCACGTGAAAGCCGGCCTGGCCCTTGTAGGGACGATTGTCCAGGTACACCGTCCAGGCGGGCACGAAATGGCCCGTGACGGTAACGCGGCGATATTCGATCACTTGCGCGTCGGTCGGCAGCATCGGCGCGGCCGTCAATGCCAGGGGCGCGGCCTGGTTGCCCGCGGCGAGTCTGGCGGCGCGGGCGACTTTTTCATCGCCTCGGCGCTGCTGCCATTGCGCCAGCGACACGCCCAGGGCTACCAGTAGCAGCATTACAACAAATGGAATCCATCTAAAATGGAAGCGGATACGCATTACAATGAAACCTCCTCAAGCCTGGCGCTACCATCCATGAAAATCCTCGTTGCCATCGCCTTCATCCTGATCCTGGGCAGCCTGGGCTCGGCCCTGTTCTTCCTCATGCGCGACAAGGGCAAGAGCAACCGCACCGTGCAGGCGCTGGCCCTGCGCGTGGGCTTGTCGATCACCCTGTTTTTGCTGATCCTGCTGGCGCATCATCTGGGCTATATCCAGCCCACGGGAATACATTAAATGCTGGGGTCAGACCCGCGGGGGAATGCATCTCAATGGGGCGGATTCCGATCCCGCAGGGACTGACCCCGGTGCTAACGACGTTGCTTGGTTAGCAAAATTCTTAAACTAAGAAAAAAGCCGTACCCAGGATGTCCCGGTACGGCTTTTTTTTATGGTGCCGGCGCACGCTTCAAGTACGCGCGCCCTGCCCCGCCATTATAACCAATACACGACCACGTACAGGCCCAGCCAGACGACGTCGACAAAGTGCCAGTACCAGGCGGCGCCTTCGAAGCCGAAGTGGTGTTCGGGCGTGAAGTGGCCTTTCAGCACGCGGTACAGGATGACGGACAGCATGATGGCGCCCAGGGTCACGTGGAAGCCGTGGAAACCCGTCAGCATGAAGAAGGTGGCGCCGTAGATGCCGGACGTCAATTTCAAGTTCAGTTCGCTGTAGGCGTGCATGTATTCGTAGACCTGGAAGCCCATGAAGATGGCGCCCAGCAAGATCGTGGCGAACAGGAACAGGGCCGTCATGCCGCGGTGGCCGGCGCGCAGCGCGTGGTGCGAGATGGTCAACGTGACACCCGACAGCAGCAGCAAAGCCGTATTGATGGTTGGAATCCAGAACGGCGTCATGGTGGTGAATTCCTGCACCGTGCCGGCCGGGCCCGTATTGCCCCACTGGGCGGCGAAATCGGGCCAGATCACCTTGTGGTCGAGGTCGGCCAGCCATGGCATCGAGATGCTGCGCGCATAGAACAGGGCGCCAAAGAAGGCGGCGAAGAACATGACTTCCGAAAAGATGAACCAGCTCATGCTCCAGCGGAAAGAGTGGTCGATGCGCTCGCTGTACAGGCCCTGTTCCGATTCGCTGATGGCGTCGCCGAACCAGAAATACAGCACCAGCAAGATGCCGGCGATGCCCAGGTAATTCACGTACGGGCCCCAGAAGACGTCGTTGACCCAGGCCGAGGCGCCGATCATGGTCAGCAGCAGACTGGCGCCGCCCAGCATGGGCCAGCGCGACGGGCCGGGCACGAAATAATAAGGTACGGCGGCGTGGTTGGAACTCATCATCATCTCCTCAAAAACTTATAGGGTGGTTTTTTATAATTTATAAAACGACGAATTTAACAATTGAAATCAGGATGCCGATCAGGCAAGCCACCACCAGGAAGCCGGCGATGACGATGTGCACGGGATTGAGCTTGGCCGAATCCGTGTCGAAATCGCTCTTGCGGCGCAAGCCCGTGAACGACCACACGACGGCCCGCAGCGAATACAGGAACGACGCTTTTTCCGGCTGCTTGGATTCGCCCATGCCACTCTCCTATTGGACGGCCGGCGTCTGAGCCTGGCTCAGACCGGCGATCTCGAAAAACGTGTACGACAGGGTGATGGTCTTCACCTCTTTCGGCAGGGCCGGATCGAGGAAGAACACCACTGGCATCTGCCGCGCTTCATTGGCCTTCAAGGTCTGCTGCTTAAAGCAGAAGCACTCGACCTTCTTGAAATGCGGCGTGGCGCTTTGCGGCGCATAGCTGGGGATGGCTTGCGCGTTGACGACGCGGTTTTGCGTGTTGACCACTTCATACATGACGGTCACCAGTTCGCCCGGATGCACCTGCATGCTCGACACGGTGGGGCGGAAGCGCCATGGCCCCTGCGCATTGCCGTCGAACTCGACGGTGATGCTGCGCGTCGTGTCGACCTGCGTATTGTTGTCGTAAGCTACCGTGCCATCTTTTTGCGTCAGCACGTTGATGCCCATCACTTCGCAAATCTGCTTGTAGACCGGGATCAGGGCATAGCCAAAGCCGAACATCAGCACGGCAATGACGAGCAGCTTGCCCAGCATCTTGCGGTTCAGGCCGCGTGTTTCCTGTTGGTGGGGCGTCGTCACGTCAGAGCCACATGCGCTTGACGAACACGGACAGGAAGAAGAAGGCCGCCAGGGCCCCCAGTATCAGCCCGGTACGCAGGTTGTTCGGTTTTTTACGTTCGGTCATGACAGGCACTTTATTCAAGACGGGCCGCGCAACACGCCGGCCCGGGATACCTTATTTCACTGTCGGCGGCGTTTCAAACGTGTGGAATGGCGCCGGGCTCGGCACGGTCCATTCCAGGCCTTCCGCGCCTTCCCAAGGTTTCGCCGGCGCAGCCTTGCCGCCGCGGATGGTCGGCAAGACCACGAAGAACAGGAAGTACACCTGCATCAGGCCGAAACCGAAGCCGCCGATCGAGGCGATCATGTTGAAGTCCGTGAACTGCGCCGGATAGTCGGCGTAGCGGCGCGGCATGCCGGCCAGGCCCAGGAAGTGCATCGGGAAGAAGGTCACGTTGAAGGTGATCAGGGACAGCCAGAAGTGGATCTTGCCGCGCGTCTCGTTGTACATGTGGCCCGTCCATTTCGGCGACCAGTAGTAGAAGCCGGCGAACAGGGCAAACAGCGAACCGGCCACCAGCACATAGTGGAAATGCGCCACCACATAATAGGTATCCTGCAGCTGGATGTCGATCGGCGTGACGGCCAGGATCAGGCCCGTGAAGCCGCCCATGGTAAACACGAAGATGAAGCCGACCGAGAACAGCATCGGCGTCTCGAACGTCATGGAACCCTTCCACATCGTGGCGATCCAGTTGAACACTTTCACGCCCGTCGGCACGGCGATCAGCATGGTCGCGTACATGAAGAACAGCTGGCTGGTCACCGGCATGCCGGTGGTAAACATGTGGTGCGCCCAGACGATGAAGGACAGGATCGCGATCGAGGCCGTCGCGTACACCATCGAGGCGTAGCCGAACAAAGGCTTGCGGGCAAACGCAGGCAGGATCTGCGAGACGATGCCGAAGGCCGGCAGAATCATGATGTAGACCTCTGGGTGGCCGAAGAACCAGAAGATGTGCTGGTACATGACGGGGTCGCCGCCGCCGGCCGCATTAAAGAAGGAGGTGCCGAAATGGCGGTCCGTCAGGGTCATGGTGATGGCGCCAGCCAGCACGGGCATGACGGCGATCAGCAGATACGCGGTAATGAGCCAGGTCCAGCAGAACATCGGCATTTTCATCAGGGTCATGCCCGGCGCGCGCATGTTCAGGATGGTGACGATGATGTTGATCGAACCCATGATGGACGAGGCGCCCATCAGGTGCATGGCGAAAATGGCCATGTCCATGCCAGGGCCCATCTGCGTCGACAGCGGCGCATACAGGGTCCAGCCGGCAGCCGTGGCGCCGCCCGGCACGAGGAAGGACGTGGCCAGCAGCAGCGCGGCCGGCGGCAGCAGCCAGAACGAGAAGTTGTTCATGCGGGCAAACGCCATGTCGGACGCGCCCACTTGCAGCGGGATCATCCAGTTGGCGTAGCCGACGAAGGCCGGCATGATGGCGCCAAACACCATCACCAGGCCGTGCATGGTGGTCAGCTGGTTGAAAAATTCAGGGTGGAAAAATTGCAGGCCTGGATGAAACAGTTCCGTACGGATCATCAGGGCCAGCACGCCGCCCGACAGCAGCATGATGAACGAGAACCACAGATACAGGGTACCGATATCCTTGTGGTTGGTGGCAAACAGCCAGCGGCGGTAGCCAGTCGGGTGGTCGTGGGCATGGTCGTGGTCGTGACCGGCGTGGTCCAAGGTGCTCGTGCTAGTACTCATATGCGGCTCCTAATTACTTGCGTGCAGCCACGATTTCGGCTGGTTGAACGATGTTCTCTGCGGCCTTGTTCGACCAGGAATTGCGCGTGTAAGTGATCACTGCGGCAATTTCCGTGTCGGACAGCTGTTTCCAGGCTGGCATTTCAGCGGGATACTTGCCGCTCTTTTGCCCGTTCAGCAAGACGTGGATCTGGTCCGCTTTCGGACCGTTCACCACGGCCGATCCGTCCAGCGGCGCAAACGCACCTGGCACGCCCTTGCCTGTCGCCTGGTGGCAGACCACGCAGTTGGCCGCATACACTTTCTCGCCCTTGACTTTCAATTCGTCGATGGTCCACACCTTGCTAGGATCATCAGCCAATGCCGCCATTTCCTTTTGTTTTACATCAACCCAGGCCTTGTAGTCATCGGCTGATACGACCTTGACGACGATGGGCATGAACGCGTGTTCCTTGCCGCACAGCTCGGCGCAATTGCCGCGGAAGGTGCCGATATGGTCAGCCTTGAACCAGGTGTCGCGCACGAAACCGGGAATCGCATCCTGCTTGACGCCAAAGGCGGGCACGGACCAGGCGTGGATGACGTCGTTGGCTGTCAGCACCACTCGGATCTTCTTGTTGACCGGCACGACGACTTCGTTATCGACTTCGATCAGGTAGTTTTCGCCCCGTTTTTCCGTCGGCGGCGCGCCTGGCGCACCCACTTGCGAGCGCGGCGTGGCCAGGTTGGAGAGGAAGGAAATGCCTTCGCCCTCGCCTTTCAGGTAGTCATAGCCCCATTTCCACTGCATGCCCGTGGCCTTGATGGTGATGTCGGCGTTCGAGGTATCCTTCATGCCGACGACGGTGCGCGTGGCAGGCAGGGCCATGCCGATGACGATCAGGAAAGGCACGACGGTCCAGGCGATCTCGACGGTGGTGCTTTCGTGAAAAGTGGCCGGTTTGTGGCCGAGGGACTTGCGGTGCTTGAAGATGGAATAAAACATGACGCCGAACACAGCCACGAAGATCACCAGGCAGATGATCATCATCAGGGTGTGCAAATCGTAGATTTCATGGGCGATCTGTGTCGCCGGCGGTTGCAGATTCATTTCGAACGGCACGGGACCGCCGGTGCCGGGATAGGTGCCGGCAGCCGGTGCCGCCGTGGCCCATCGCCCGATGCCAAACGCTGTCAAAGACAGCCCGAGCAGCAACGATTGAAGTCGCTTTGCATGTGTCATGTTTTCCCCAACCACCCAAAAATAATGATATTTTAAACGGCTGCGGACTTCTCCGTACTGGACCGCTGCCGCTCCTCCATGAAAGCAACACGGCCAGAATACGGCCATGTGCGTCAAGCACCAGCGAATTCCATGCTGGCTGCCGACGCTAAAACGCTGACGGACAACCATGCTGGAACCCTGTTTTTCTTCCCCACATCGAAATGGCCTCGTGTGGAAGATGGTTACTATACTAATGCAGTAACTTCGAATTCGTCTTGCTTTGTTTTTTTTATTTTGTATGCAGCCCTTGTTTTTTCTACTTAACAAGCTGACAAACAATCAACGATTATAATCAAGTAAACTTGAATCCATCAAGCAATAATCGGCTTTGTGCGCGCCCTTCTCCCGGCCGCCGCGCGCTTTGCAACGCTTGTTGCAACATCCATGCGCAGATGGCGACCAAGTGTCGGTTTCTTTGCCCTTTTATTTGGGTTTGCGCGGCAGGTCGAAACGGATGATGGCTTCCCCGTTGCGCGTCACGCGCGGCGCGGGACGGAAGGCGTGGCCATAGATCACCTCGAAACTCAGGCCCAGCTTGCCATCGGGGCGGCGCGTTTTTTCCAGCGCGGCCAGCATGCGCTGCCAGGCCGCCTTGCCCATCAGGCCGCGCCGGCGCGTGGTCAGCGGGTTGCCGCCAAAGGCGCGCACGTCCGCCAGCAGTTTTTCCGCCGTATCGTAGGTCACCGTGATGATCTCCATGTCCAGCACGGGCGTGGAAAAGCCCGTTTCGACCAGCATGTCGCCAAAGTCGTGCATGTCGACAAAGGGCAAGGCATGCGGATACAAGTCCGCCTCGGCAAAGGCGTCGCGCACTTCGCGGAAGGTGTCCGGACCGAAACAGGAAAACATCAGCAAGCCATCGAGGCGCAGCGCGCGCCGCCATTCGGCAAACACGCGATCGGGCTGGGCATGCCAGTGCAGCGCCAGGTTCGACCACACGAGGTCGATGCTGCCCTGCGCCAGCGGCAAGTCGCCGAGGTCGCCGCACAGCAAATCCACGCCCGCCTTGGCCGGCAAGAGTTTGCTGAGGAACTGGTTCAGGCTGGCCAGTTTCGACGCGGGTGCGCGCGCCGCCTGCATCATCGCTTGCGCTGCATCGAGACCGATAATCTGCGCGGCGGGATAATCCTTTTGCAGCTGCGCCAGGTCCGCGCCCGGACCGCAGCCGGCGTCAAGCACACGGTGCGGCGTGATTTTCACCAGCTCCAGGCGCTCGTGCATGCGTGCCGACACTTCGCGGCGCAGGAAATCCGATGGCGCGACGCGCGCCGGACGGGAAAAGAAATCGCGTACTTGCACCGCATCGATGGGCGCACTCATTTTGGGCGGACTGGTGGGAACTGGCATGTTGAATCGGGTGAGGTGAGATAATGTCGGCAGTGTACATGGAACGACGCCATCGCGATGCGGACCGCCACCCGGCACCGTCTTGATGCCGCGTGGCAGGCGCTGCGGCTGTGGCTGGGCGCCACGGTGCTGCCGGCCCAGTGCGCGCTGTGCGGCATGGGCTGCCCGCAAGTGCTGTGTTCGCCCTGCCGCGCGCAGTACTTGGGGCAAGGACGCGGGCAACTGCGCCACCGCTGCCGCCAGTGCGCCAATCCGCTCGACGATGTGGCAACACTGTGCGGACGCTGTTTGCGCCAGCGGCCCGCGTATGACGCCACGATCACGGCGTTTGACTATGCGGCGCCCGTCGACCAGTTGCTGCTGCAGCTGAAATTCGGCGCGCGCCTGGTGCTGGCGCCCCTGTTGGCAGAACTGCTGCACGTTGCCATTCAGCAACAACCAGAGTGGGAAGCGCCGCAGCTGCTGTGCCCCGTGCCCTTGGGCCCGGCCCGGCTGGCCGAGCGGGGCTTTAACCAGGCGCTGGAAATTGCCCGCCCGCTGGCGCGCCTGATGGACGTAGCTTTACAGCCCCGCCTGGCGCTGCGGGTGCGCGAAACCCGCGCGCAAAGCGGCGTGGCGCCACAGGAGCGGCAAGCCAACCTGGCGCACGCGTTCGCCATCGCGCCCGAACACGTGTCGTTATTACAAGGGCGCCATATCGGCATCGTCGACGACGTGATGAGCAGCGGCCATACCGTCAACGCCCTGGCCGCCGCCTGCAAGAGCGCGGGCGCGGCCAGGGTCAGCATATTAGTGGTGGCGCGCACGCCGCCACGCTAGCATCACTTATATAAGGAGAGCATTTTGTTTCACGTTGTTTTGGTAGAACCTGAAATCCCGCCCAATACGGGCAACGTCATCCGCCTGTGCGCGAACACGGGCGCGCAGCTGCACCTGGTCGAACCGCTGGGCTTTCCGCTCGACGATGCCAAGATGAAGCGCGCCGGCCTCGATTACCACGATTACGCCAACATGAAGGTGCACAAGAACTGGGACGCATTCCTGGCCGACACCCAGCCCGACCCGGCCCGCATGTTCGCCATGACGACGCGCGGCTCGCGCCCGTTCGGCGACGTGGCCTTCCTGCCGGGCGACGTATTCGTGTTCGGCTCGGAAACGAAAGGCCTGGACCCGGCCCTGCGCGACGGCTTTCCAGCAGAGCAGCGCATCCGCCTGCCGATGCGCCCGGACAACCGCAGTTTGAATCTGTCGAATACGGTGGCCGTCGTCGTCTACGAGGCCTGGCGCCAGCACGGATATCAGGGTGGCGCTTAACTAACGCAGCGCCAATTGCGGTGCGGCGTCGCCCGCCTCCAGCATCACCAGCTGCGTGCGCAAGTCGCGCGTGGCGGCCAGCTTGCCGTTCACGTACAGATTCGTCTTGACGCCATACACGCCTTGCGACACGCCGGCCGGCAAGGTCAGCTCGAACGAGTTTTCAAAGCGCCCGCCCGACTTGTTGTTGCTGGCCAGGGCCTTCGAGCCGGACTTGAATGGCTGGCCTTGCGGGTCGAGCACCACCAGCTCTTCGCGCACGTCGTTGACGCTCTGCGCGCTGCCATTGACCAGCTCCACCACGGAATTGACCTTGAACGGCTGGCCGCGCTTGACGGTCGACGCGCTCAGCTGCGGCGTGTACGACACCACTTGCGGCTCGCGCGGCAGCGCGCCCCGCGTGCGGATGTAGTCGCGGTCCGCCTGCGCCGCCGTCTTGGTCTGGCGCGAATTGACATTGATGGCCAGGCAACCGGCCGCCGCCAGACCGCCGCCGATGGCCGCCCCCTTCAGCGCGCCATTCTTGCCGCCCGCCAACGCACCCAGCAACGCTCCCACGGCCGCACCGGCAGCGGCCGACGTGCCCACGCTGCACGGGTCCTCATCCGTCGCCGCCTGGGCGCCACCTTGCGAATAGGAACCGTCCTGGCGCACGCCATTCGGGTTCATCGGCGCCGTGGCGCAACCGGCCAGCATGGCCGCGATGGTCAGCGCAGCGGCCGCGCGCATGGTGGTGTGGTTCAGCATGGTGACTCCCCAGATAGCTAGTTGATCGTTGTTTCCGTCTGCAGCACTTGCCGTTCGCGCTCGCGGATGCGGCGCGACAGATTGTCGATGCGCGCATTGCCCGGATCGACGCGGCGCGCGCTTTCCAGATACGTCTTGGCCGCATCGAACTTGCCTTCCAGCAAAGAGCGCTCGGCATCGCGCAAAAACGATTGCGCCATCTCGTTGCGCATGGCCGCGCCGCTATCGACGGGCGACGTTTCCAGCGGACGGCGTTCGGCCACCGCAGAACGTTCGACCGCGCGCGCGGGCGCCGGTTCCTGCTGTGCCGGCGTCGACACGGTCGCCGGGGCTGGTGCCGGTGTTAAAACGGGCGCAGGCGCCGCGGCCGCCGACAGCGCCTGCACATCGGCCTTCAACTGCGGCAATTCCACCGCTTCGCGGTCGATCGCTTCCAGCCTGGCGATGCCATTTTGTGCCGCCGTCGCATCCCTGCCATCGAGCGCTTGGCGCACGCCCACCAGCACGGACGCGGCTGCCGCTTGCTGGCGCGCCAGTTGCTTGCGCAAGGAATCCACGCTGGCAGCGCCCGCGCAATCGATGTCGAGCGCGGCGATACCCTTGGCGGCGCTTTGCAATTGATGGCCATCGATAGCCCGCTCGATGGCGCGCACGCTGCGCTGGCAACCGCTGGACGCGGCACCGGCCTTGCTGATGGCCGCCTGCAAATCGTCCGCCTTGGCGCTGGACTTGCCCGTGCATACATTCTTCGCCGTCGCCAGCTTCTGGCGGGCGCCGTCCAGGCTGCCGTTCGCTACCAGTTTCAAGCCGCTATCGATGGCGTCATTGCAGGCCGATTCATTCTTTCCGCCCGGCTTGCCATTCATGTAGACGATCACCAAGGCCAGCACGGCGATGCCGCCCAGCCAGCGCAGCCACTTGCGCGGCGGTGATGGCGGTTCGGTTGATGCCGGTGGAGTTGCCGGTGCGGGCTTGGGCGCGGCTTTCGGCTGGGCCGGCTCAGGCGGCGCTGGCGGCGGTACCGGTACCGGTGCCGGCTTCGGCGGCGCTTTCGGTGCAGGCACAGGCGCCGGCGCCACCGGCACGGGCGGCGGCTTGGGCGCTACTGGCGGTGATACAGGCGCTGGCGCTGGCAGCGGCGGCGGCACGGCCGCTGCCGGCTGGGCAGCACCAGCCACCACGTGACCGCAGTACGGGCAATGGCTGACAACGGTCCACAGACCCGTCTTGCATTTGTTGCAAATATCCAAAACTAATCCTTCATTCCAACGTCATTCCAGCGTTCACAGAGGCGGCGGCATCAACGGTGGCGGCGCGCTGAGAAACAAGGGCGCCAGTTCGGGGAGCTGGGCCAGGTCGGCCCAGGCCGGCAAGCCGGCGCGCCACACCTTGGTGGTGCCTGGTGCGACCTGGCCCGCCTGCACGTACTGCACGATCTGCTGGGCCGTAAACGGTCCCTGCTGCTGGCCATTGATGCCCAGGAAATACTGGTATTCCACCAGCGGCGGCGGCATGCCGCCCAGCGGTGGCGGCGCCATGCCGAACACGGCTGCCGCCGGGGCAGATGCCGCGCCGGCCGGGCGCAGCAATTGCTCGAGGCGCCCCGCTTCCAGCATTTCCGCCTTGATCGCGTATTTCAGGCGCGGCTGGCCATCCGCTTCCGGCTCGCGCACTTCCCAGTCGTAGGCATCGCTGTCGGAGTCGCCGATGACGTTCGCCCACTCCTTCAGGCGGCCCAGCAAGGCTTGCACCGTGCGGTCGAGCTCATCGCTGGCCATACCCTTGCGGCGCGCCGATTCGCGCAGGCGCGCGCCCACTTCGGCGGAAATGGCACTGCCAAAACCGACGTACGGCAGTTGCGAACCATCGGCCTGCGCCACCAGCTTGGGCGCATACACGGTGCGTTCATAGTATTTTGCCAGCGCCGCCATGGCGGCCGTCTGCACGGCGTCAAGCGCCGTCAATTTTTCCTCGATGCGCAGGGCGATATTTTTCTCGTACGAAGCGGGCATGCCGTTCTGGCGGATGGCCCGTTCATTGCCGATGCGGCGCAAGTCGCCCGGCTCGACGGCAAACTGGTACTGGCCCGGCGGCACGACCCTACCCGTGTGGCGCGTCAGCACGCCCAGCATGATCGCTTGCAGGAATTCGCCAAAGTCTTCCGCCAGGCGCTTCATCTCGTCCGTGTTCGGTGCGATGGGGTGCGTGAATTGCGTCGGATCGATATGCGTGTGGGTCGGCGCCTTGTCGTTGTCGCCTTCCTTGCGGTAACTGGTGCGCCAGCCTTCCAGGCCGCGCAGCACCGTCATCGGCACGCCGGCCAGTTCGCAGTAGCAGACGGCGCGCCCGCGGATGCCCGTTTCGACGATTTCCAGCTGGCTCACCGTGATGCCCACCTGGGTCGGCACGCACGATTCGAGCTCGGCGCCGAACTTCGCCTTGAAGGCGGCCGCGTTGGCCACGCCGATCACGCACTTGAACTGGTCCGACACGACCGTGAAATCGCCCGCCATGTTGGCGTCGATCCACGGCATCGAACAGGCCAGCAGCTTGCGGAAGCGGTCCAGGCGTTCGGACACATCCATCTGTTCCAGCGCTTCGAACAGCGGGTCGGGCGTGCTCGTCGCGCCTTCCACCAGGCTGGTCGTGGCAATCATGTTCTCGGCCATGCGCGTGACCTTGGCCAGGATCAAGCCCCGTTGCGCCGGTTCGCCCAGCATGGGGAACAGCGCTTTCGAGCCGCCCATGTCCTTGAACGCTTCATCGGCCCACTGGCGCAAGGTGGCCGCCGACGGCAGCGCGATGTCTTTTTCCGTGACAGGAATGACGATCAGGGTCGCGTGTTCCTTGTCCAGGTCCTTTTGCAAAATCGTGTTGGCGGTTTTCAATTCGGCCAGCATGGCCAGCACACCTTCGCGGCCCGTTTGCAGCTCGCCCACCAGGCCATTCCACTGCGCGCGGCCTTGCGCATCGACGCCGACCCGGTTGCCTAGCCAGCGCGACAGTTCGCCCAGCAGGATGACGGACTCGTCCGCCGCCTTGGCGCGCAGATGGAATTTCAGCGCATTCGCCATTTCCGTGCGCAAATGGTCCATCACCACGCCCGCCTGCTTTTCGCCATTGCTGAGGAAACCGAAGGTGCTGCGCGTCTGTTCCAGGTTGTTCAGCAGGCGCTCATATTCGCGCGAACGCACGGCTTCCTTGATTTCGCGGTAGCGCTCGGCATTGTTGCCGATCTGCGCCGTCAAGCCGCTGCCAGGCGCCTCGATGCGGTCCTTGATCTGCTCCACCAAGGACAGCACGTATTCCAGGCCGCCGAATTCCTTGTTGTCCAGGTAACCATACAGCTGGTCGCGCACGACTTTCTTGACGTCTTCCAGCACTTCGCGGCGGCGCTTGCTGATGCGGTCTTCCGTCGTGTCGGCCGTGGAATCCTGGTCGCGCACGGCGTCGCGTTCCAAATGCTTCATGGCATCGCGCACTTGCGCCGGCCATTCGCTGCGGTCAAAGCCCGTGCGGATATCGTTGATGCGCGTATTGACCCGGTTTTCCACGCCGGCCAGCAAATGGCCGTGGCGGTCTTCCAGCAATTCGTCGACGACGCGGAAATCGATGAAGTCGCCGCTGGAGCGCTTCAGTTCGATGCTCTTGTCGGAAAACTCGGGGAAGTCGCTGAACGGCGTGCCCTTCAGGAACATATTGGCGGCGAGGAAATTATCGCGCTGCGTATCCGTGGCCCGGTTGGCGCCCGCATCCGTGCCGCCCACGCCAAAGAACGCTTGCAGCATGGCGCCGGCCCAGCGGTGGGCCCGCTCGTCGCGCGCCGCTTCCTGGCGCGTGTCGAGCACGGCCATGCCGAACGAGGAAAAGCGCTTCGAGAAATACAGGCGCATGTCGCCGAAACGGTCTTGCGGCACGGGCGCGTTGTACAGCGAGTTCTTGTGCTGCGCCTGGTTGACGGCGATCGAGCGCTTGGCGCGCGCGAAGTCGGCCGAGGCGAAATCCTCGAACAGCGAATCGGCCACCATGTGGTACACGTCGCTGACATCCTTGGTGTGCTGCTGGGCCAGATTGCCCGAATCGATCAGGTAGACCTCGCTGTACGGCTCGCGCGTCAGTTCCGGGCGGTCATACGCATCCCAGCGGCCCACGTAGCCCTTGTTGCCCATCATGGCCGATTCCAGCTCCATCAGCGCCGCGTAGCCGTTGGCCTCGACCCGGTCCTTGTTGGCCTTGGTGTAGCCGGTCGGCAAGAACAGCATCAGCTCGACGTCGGCCGCGCCCACTTCGCTGCGCGCCAGCCAGCGCGCCAGCAAGCCCATGTCGAGGAAGGAACCGGAACCCGTGCCGCCGGCCACGGAGCCGACGATGACGATGCGGAAACGGTTCGTTTCCATGCGCAAGCCCAGTTCGGCCAGCTGGCGCTCGTGCGACAGGCCCGCCTTCAAGGCTTTCAGCTTCAAGCGGATCTTGTCGCGGATCTTCGCGTACTTGTCGAAGAAATACAGGCGCGACACGGCGCGGATCTGGCCGGCGCCGCTGCTCATGTCAAAACGCAACTCACGGATGCGCTGCGGCGTCAACGGCAGCCATTCCTTGATATGCGGATATTTTTCCAGCGAGTCTTCATCGCGGCTGTACTTGTCCATGTCGAACGATTCGACCACCTTGTCATCGTCCGTAAACTTCACCTGGTCGAACTGCAAGTCCTTCGCCTGCGACTCGCCGCTTTCGATCACGGCGCCATTGTCGAGGTCGAAATGGATGAATTGCGCGATGGGAAAGTCGGCCAATCCCTCGATGCGCGTGCGGTTGCCCGCGCCGCCCCACAGGGTATTGAGGACGCGCCGGCGCACGCGCATCAGCACCTGCATGCCCGTGCCGCCGATACCGATGAACAGGGTCGGGCGCAGTTCGATGATCTTGTCCTGCTTGCGCTCGCTGGCGCCGCCGGTGATGGTTTGGTTCAGGTTCTCTGCCATGGTGATTCCTTCGATGATGCGTGTTACGGCGTGCTCTTAGCGGCGGCTCGAGGTGAATGTCAGCAACAGGGCAACCAGGCCCACCAGCACCAGCGGTCCCATGAACAGTGGCGCGAGGAATTTATGCGCGTTCACGGCGGCCAGCACGACACCGGTCGCCAGGCTGGCCAGGAAGATGAACAGCCACCAGCCCGAGGCATTGGCCTTGTTCGGCGGCACGCGCTTGGCCACCAGGCCATTCGCATAGGCATTCTTGGCAAAGAAAAAGGCGATGAACAGCAGTAACAGCACGACGCCGCCGATCAGGGTGTCGCGCGACGAGGTATCGGTCGTGCTGGCGGGATCGAGCGCGGGCGCAGGTTCGGTCGTGGCCGTGGTTGCCGCAGCGCCGGCAGCCGGTGTATCGGCGGCGGGCGGCGCGGACGCCGGGGCTGGCAAGGTAAAACCTGCGTTGTCTTTTGGAGTGTCTTGCGCCATGGTATGCCTCTGGTGGATTTGACTAATTAAAAAGGAATCTGTGTTCAGGCCAGGCTCAGGGTATGGCCTTCAGCCACGCGCACGACGGCCGGCTTGCCCAGGCCCCGCTTGAGTTCGCCAATGTCGCGGCCGTCATCGTCGCGGATCTGCACGCTCTTGAATGGTTTCAACAACACTTGCCGCTGCACGCCGTCGGCCATCACCTTGTAGCGCGTGGCGCGTGTGCCAAGCAAGCCCAGCGCCAGCAAACCCAGCACGAACGCCAGCACGCCGCCGAGTATCACCAGCACGGGCAGCAGCGGATACTGGATGCGCACCAGCAGCGGTATCGTCGCCTGCGACGCGCGCACGCTGTCGGGCGGCGTAAACATGCTTGAGATCGGGTCGCCGGGGAACAGTTCCTGCAAATCCTTGCCGAAGCTGGACGCCAGTGCCAGCCGCTGTTCCGACAGGCCCACTTGGGCCTGCATGGGCAACATCACCTGCTTGCCCATGGCGGCAATCGCCTGCGCCGACCACGGCGATGGAATCTGCGCCATCGGCAACGCGAACTGTACCTGCACGGACTGGCTGGCGCCCGGCTGCAGCTGACGGATTTGATCCGGCGCAACGTTTAGCGGCGCGTTGTGGCCCGCCAGGCTCGCGTGCACCTTGGCGCTGTCGATCACGTACGGGAAGAACATGTTTTGCAAGGACGCCTGCAGCACCACTTGCGGCACCAGGTTGGCCGCATCGACGTCGAGCACGATGGTGCGCCCGTCGCGGCCCAGGCTGGCGTGCACATTGGCGCTGTTCTTGACGGACTGGGGCACGATGCGCACGGCATCCTGGTCCACCGGTTTCAAGCGCGCGGGCGGGCGCGTCAGCACTTGCGACAGCCGCCCTTCGGCCAGGATGCGGTTCAACGCCTCGGACGCGGGCTGTCCATACGCAAGCGCATACACCATCAGGCCCTTGGCGCTGTACAGCTTGCCCTGCACGGGCATGCGCAGGGGAAACACCACCGTCTTGGTGATCGACGGCTCCAGATGCAGCAGCCGGTAAAAGTCGCGGTTGCGCTCGGCCGTCTGGCTGTCGTTGTTCGGGCTGTTCTTGTTGTTCGTAAAAATCCATACGATGCCGGAAGCGGACTGGAACGGGCCCGTGATGGTCTTGGTGACGGCTTCCTGGAAATCCGTATCGGCCAGCGCGCCGCCGGCGCTCTTGCGTGCCAGACCCAAGTTCGCCAATTGGCCCGCCACGCCGGCGCCGCCCTGCCCTTGCCCGATCAGTGCGGGCGACACATTGCTGCCGCTGCTCTGGCTGAAGGCCAGCGTATATACTTTATCGGACGGGCTGGTGGCGGCCTGCGCCACGGCGCCCACGAGGGCTTTCAGTTGCGACTGTTCATCCGTGTAAAACGGCTCCATCCAACCCGAGTTTTGCACGAGAAACGCTTGCTGGATACCCGCCGCCTGCACGCTGGCGGTGGCGAAAAAAGCGGCGCAGGCCGCGATCAGGACGCGCGCTTTCATGCCTGCAAGGCCCAGCCATCGATGCGCGACAGCAGCGAGTGATACGCCCACAGCATGCCTTCGTGGACAAACAGGCGCACACGCCACGGCTCGCTGACGGCGAACGTGTGAAACACGGTTTCGCGCAACTCGTCGTCTTGCACCAGCTGGGCCGCCAGGCGCTCGTTCGAACGCAGCACGCTCGACAGGCCGGCACTGGTGGCGAACTTGACGCCGAAGACGCTGTTGCCCACGCTTGACTCCAGCAGCGGCATGACGGCCTGGTTCTTGCCGCCATCGTCGCCGTGTTCCGGCTCTTCCCACGGCGCCGTTTTCAGCTTGGTGGCAAAGCGGTAATTGAAGCTGCCCGAACACAGGCGCGGCGCCAGCGCGTCGGCCCGTTCGGACTGCGCGCCCAGTTTCACATAGACATAGGTGCCGCGGCTACGCTCGAAACACAGCTGCCACAGGCCGCCGTCGCGCGACACGTAGGGGCTGCCGAATTCGAAATGCGGCACCAGCCCTTCGGGCCAGGGCGTAAACGACGCGGCCACGTTGCCGTCCGGCTGCAGCTGCAAGCGCAGCTGGCCATTGGCGCAGGGCCACACGGCCATGCGGTTGTAGGCCACGGGCGCGCTGACGCTACCCAGGTCGGCCAGGCCGTCGAGCAGCACATCGCTGCCCGGCTTTTGCGCGGCGTCAAGGTTGACGAAGCGGATGCGGCCATCGTCGTCGCGCAGCGGCGCCCACAGGCGGTTCTGGAACCAGACGGGGCTGGCCACGCACGGCGCGCCGCCCACGTGCTCGACCACGTAGGTCAGCGATGGCACGTCGGGACGGATGCAAGCCAGGCCATGGCTGGTCGGCAAGACCAGCACGCTATTGAACTCCGGCACCAGCTCGGCGCGCCAGGCGCCGTGGGCCAGGTCCGATTCGGCCAGCAGGCTGCCATAGTCGGGGTCCAGCGCCAGCCAGCGTTTCGAGGCGGGCAGCCACGCGTGCAGGACGGCCTTGCGCGGGTCGAGCGCCAGCAGCGCGGGCGCGCCGGTGCCGAACTGGGCGGAAAAGAATTCGTATTCGCCGGGCGGCGGCATGGGCAGCGAGGCATCGGCCTGCGCATGCTCTTCGCGGGCGCGCTGGTCGGCCAGTTTCAGGGGTACGCTGGCCTGGCGCAAGCCGGACGGGCCGGCCGGCGGCACGTCGCTGACGGGGTGTGCGCCGTAGGGCGGCACCCACGGCGGGGTAATAGAGGTGTCGGGCGGCACTTGCAAGGCCGCGCCCGAGGCGGGGTCGAACGAGAATTCGGGCGGAAACTGCCGCACGGGCGCGTCGGCGGTCGCAGGCAGGCGCCGCGCCAGCATCAGCTTGCCAATATCGGCGTGGCTCACCAAGGGCGAGACGTTCTGGCCGTCCGCGCTGCGCTGCATGCTCCATGCGCCCTCGTCATCGACGTACCAGGCGCCGGAGGGCAGTGGCCAATCCCCAGAAGTTTTATGATCCATTTATTTTCTATGACAAGCAATGCATATCAGACGGTGTAACGTGCTGGGGCTGTCGAAACGAAGTCGCAGCCCTGGCAGTTCTCATAGTAACGTCTTTTTATCTGTATGGAAACATTGACGAGCTTCCTCAGCCCTGCTGCGTCCGCACTTTCGTCAACAGCTTGGTGGTCGAGCGGTCATGCTCGAAATCGATGGCCACGGCCTGGCCGCCATACGCGAGCACGGCCTTGCCTTCCGGAATGGCCGTCATGTCGTAGTCGCCGCCCTTGGCATAGATTTCCGGTTGAATGTCCTGCACCACTTCCAGCGCGCTGTCTTCCGAGAATGGCACGACCAGGCTCACCGCTTCCAGCGCGGCCAGCACGGCCATGCGGTCTTCGCAGTTGTTCAGGGGACGGTCGTCGCCCTTGCCCAGGCGTTTCACTGAAGCATCAGTATTCACGGCAACGATCAGCGAAGCGCCCAGTGCGCGCGCCTGCGCCAGATACGTCACGTGGCCGCGGTGCAAAATGTCGAACACGCCGTTCGTCACCACCACCGGTTTCGGCAGCGCTTGCGCGCGGACGCGCAGTTCATCACGGCTGCACAGTTTGTTTTCAAAGTCAGGCATGGATATCTCTTGTTGGGTTAATTATGGTCAAGCTCAGACGTGGCTATCGCTTTGGATGCCGCCCGCATCCCGGCGCCAGGCATCGATCAAGGCCAGGACGGCCGGTTCCAGGCCCTCTTCGGCAATGCGATCTTGCCGGTAATAAATCATCAGTGCATACACGCGAGCCAGGCGGCTGACGGGCGGCGACAGCGCATATTCATTGCCGCGCGCCGGTTGCCTAGCTCGCCAGTAATTGATCGCCGCTTCCAGCGCCTGCATCCGCAGTTCCATCGCCCTCTCCCTCCGCCGCCCGGTCCCGCATTATAGGGGGCGATCCGCTACAATACGCCATCGGCGCCACAGTTTCACGTTTGCGCCACCTTTCATTCATTGCAAGTAAGTACTTCCTGTGTTTCAATCAACCTATGACACTGACTGAACTGAAATATATCGTTGCAGTCGCGCGAGCGAAGCACTTCGGCCATGCCGCCGAAGCTTGTTTCGTTGCCCAGCCCACCCTGTCAGTGGCCATCAAGAAACTCGAAGACGAATTGGGCGTCGTCCTGTTCGAACGGGGCGGCGCGGAAATCTCCGTCACGCCCCTGGGCGCGCAGATCATTGCGCAAGCCGAGCGCGTGCTGGAACAGACGGCCGCCATCAAGGAACTCGCCAAGCAAAACAAGGACCCGCTGGCCGGCCCCCTGCGCCTGGGCGTGATCTATACGATCGGCCCCTACCTGCTGCCGCCCCTGGTCAAGGCCATGATAGACCAGGTGCCGCAGATGCCTTTGATCTTGCAGGAAAACTTCACGGTTCGCCTGCTCGAATTGCTGCGCCAGGGCGAACTGGACGTGGCCATCATGGCCCTGCCCCTGCCCGACCATGGCATGGCCATGCAGGAACTGTATGACGAACCGTTCGTCGTCGCCATGCCGCGCCAGCATCCGTGGACGGCGCGCGACAAAATCGCCGCGCAGGATTTGAAATCGGAAACCATGCTGCTGCTGGGCAATGGCCACTGTTTCCGCGACCAGGTGCTGGAAGTGTGCCCCGAAATGGCGCGTTTTTCCTCGCCCGGCAACGGCATGCAGCGCACGTTCGAAGGTTCTTCACTGGAAACCATCCGCCACATGGTGGCCAGCGGCATCGGCCTGACCGTCTTGCCGCGCGCCTCCGTCGCCAATATGCACGCCACCGACGGCATGCTTGAATACCGGCCGTTCGCGGAACCCGTGCCATCGCGCCGGGTGGTCATGCTGTGGCGCAAGAGTTTTACGCGCAAGGCGGCCATCGACGCCTTGTGCGCGGCCATCGCCAGCTGCAACTTGCCTGGCATCACCCCCTTGTGCGAAGACGACGAATAGTACATTTACATACTATTTGCGATAATCGACCTTTCTCTTCAACAAGATCGAGTCTTCCATGAACAAGCTGGCGCTGTATTTCCGCCTGATACGGCTGGACAAGCCTATCGGTACCGTATTGCTGCTGTGGCCTACCCTGTGCGCGCTGTGGCTGGCGCAGCAGGGCGTGCCGGACTGGCGGCTGCTGCTCATCTTTACTCTCGGCACTTTCCTGATGCGCTCGGCCGGCTGCGCCATCAACGACTACGCCGACCAGGATATCGACAAATTCGTCAAGCGTACGGCCGAGCGTCCCATCACCAGCGGACGCATCAGCGGCAAGGAAGCGCTGGCCGTGGCCGGCGTGCTGACCGTGCTGGCCTTTTGCCTGATCCTGCCCTTGAATGCGCTGACCAAGCAACTGTCCGTGGCCGCCGTCATCATCGCCGGCACCTATCCCTACTTCAAGCGCTTCTTTGCCATCCCGCAAGCGTATCTCGGCATCGCCTTCGGCTTCGGCATCCCCATGGGCTTTGCCGCCATCACGGATTCCGTGCCCGTCGTCGCCTGGCTGCTGCTGCTGGGCAATGTCTTCTGGGCCGTGGCCTACGATACGGAATACGCGATGGTCGACCGCGACGACGATTTAAAAATCGGCATCAAGACGTCGGCCATCACCTTTGGCCGCTACGACGTGGCCATCGTCATGTTCTGCTACGCCGTTTTCCTGCTGCTGTGGCTGGCCTGCGGCTGGTCCCTGGGCTTGCGTTATTGGTTCGTCGCGGGCCTGGTAGTTGCGGCCGGCTGCGCCGTTTACCACTACACCTTGATCCGCGCACGCGAGCGTATGCCGTGTTTTGCGGCATTCCGGCATAATAACTGGCTAGGAGCAGCGGTGTTTGCGGGCGTGGTTCTGGACTTTGCTTTCCGTTAAGCAATCATCCTTGCGCCGCGGTAGCCCTTGAGGCGGCGCAAGACAAGCCTGGCCGCAGCTGCCTACACTGGTATTTCACTGTGCAGTTTCACTTCCAAGAGGTAATACATGAGCTCGATACATACCGGAAAATCCAGCAGCGACAGCATCCTCGCCGACGCCGACAAGGCGCGCGACAAACTGGTGGGCGACCTGAAAACCGTCATCAATGAAGCGGAAGGCTGGCTCGACGGCGCCAAGGATCAGACGGGCGAGAATGTCAAAGCCGTCAAGGACAAGTTCATCGCCACGCTGGAAACGGCCAAGAAAGACTTGATCAAGCTGGAAGAAGACTTGCTCGAACGTACCAGGAAGGCGGCCAAGGCCACCGACGAGTACGTGCAGGACAATCCGTGGAAAGCCGTGGGCGCGGGCGCCGTCGTGGGCGTACTGTTCGGCCTGTTGCTTTCCTCGTCACGCCGCTAGTTAGTACCGACGGCATAAGCCGTCTCCTGACGCGAAAGGCAGCATATGGCTATCGTGCACCATGTCGCCCAAGTCGCAGCGACTCTCGCCGCCATCGTCCAGACCCGTCTGGCCCTGGCGGCCGTGGAAATGGAAGAAGAGTCGCTGCGCTTCCTGTCGTATCTGGCCCTGGCCATGCTGGCACTGCTGTGCCTGTTTGTCGGCCTGGTATTGATCGTGTTCCTCGTCATCGTGCTGTTCTGGGACACGCACCGCATCGCCGCCATCGCCATCACGGCCGCCGTCTTCATCGTTGCCGCCATCGCCACCCTGCTGGGCGTGCGCGCCAGTTTCCGCAGCAAGCCGAAACTGCTGTCCTTCACACTTTCCGAACTGAACAAAGACCTGGACGAGCTGCAACTGCTGGCCCGCCGGGGATCGGAGCGGCCATGACCACGCACCCTACCAAACTGTCGCATGTGCACACGGCCACCAGCCTGGCGCAGCGGCGCGACGCGCTGCTGGCCGAATGTGCGCTGCAGCGCCTGGCCCTGGGCGTGCAGACGCGGCAATTGCTGGAACCTTTGACGGGCGGCAATCTGCGCCACACCCTGGCCACGCGCTTTAAAATTCCCCTGATGATAGGGGGGGCAGTGCTGGGCCTGCTGCTCGTACGTCCGCGCCGTTTCCTGCCGCTGCTGCGGGCCAGCGGCGCGCTGCTCAAGCACGCCACCACCGCCATGCCCGTCGTGCTGGCGCTGGCCCAGCGTTTCAGCAAGAAAGAAACGCCGGAATAAATTATTTTTTTCCTGGCTGCATCCAAATGGCAAACCCCTGCGTAGTAATGGTATCAACCAGCCGGTTGAGCCAACTACCAGGAGCTTGCCATGCATGCCATCATCGCCCCACGCCATACCGCCCCTTCCCTCACCGTGCTGTGCGCCGCCCTGCTGCTGGCCGCCTGCGCCCCCATGAGCGCGCGCTATTCGCAGGAACAATTGCCGAACGCCGTGAAAGTGCCCGATGGCCACCAGGTGGCCATGCAAACGGTGGGCGTGGGCAAGATCGCCTACGAATGCAAGGCGAAAAAAGACATGACGGGCCATGAATGGGTCTTCGTGGGACCGGATGCGACCTTGAACGACCGCAGCGGCATGCAAGTGGGCACCTACGTCGGTCCTCCTGCCACCTGGGCCAACCTGGATGGCTCGAAAGTAACGGCGACGCAAGTGGCCGTGGCGCCGGCCGGCACGGGTAACATCCCGTATCAACTGGTGAAAGCCAACCCGGCCATGGGCAGCGGCGCCATGCAGGGCGTCAGCTACATCCAGCGCGTGGCCACCAGCGGTGGCGTGGCGCCAAGCAGCCCCTGCGGCATGGAGTCCATCGGCGCCAAACAATGGGTGCCCTACCAGGCCGATTATATCTTCTGGAAAGCCGTATAAATACCTGGCGTTGACGGTTGGCAAGCTGGTTTCTGGCCTATACTCGGCATTGAAAACTTGCTAACCGTTTACTCCTGACGATTGCGCCGACCTTGCCAGCCCACGCCGCCCCTTACGATTACGATGCCGCCCTGCGCGCCTGCGCCAGGGGCGAGCAGCAGGCATTGCACGGCCTGTACCAGCAGGAAAGCCGCTATTTGCTGGGCGTGGCCCTGCGCATCGTGCGCCAGCGGGCCCTGGCCGAAGACGTGCTGCACGACGCCTTCCTGAACATCTGGCGCCGCGCCGGCAGTTTCGACGCCACGCGCGGCAGCGGCAAGGGCTGGATCTATGTGGTGGTGCGGCACCAGGCGCTGGACGTGGCGCGTGCCCGCGCCCATGAACTGTCAGCCGACGAGGATACCGTGGAAACCCTGCTGCACGAACGCCAAGGCCATGATACGGGCGAGGCCTATGCCGACCAGGCGGATCTGGGCAAGCTGCATGATTGCCTCGGCCACCTGGATGAAGGCAAACGCAATAGCATCCTGTACGCCTATGTCGATGGCTGTTCCCACAGCGAAATCGCGCAGCGCCTGCAAGCGCCGCTGGGGACCGTCAAAGCCTGGGTCAAGCGGGGCCTGGCCGCCTTGCGGGAGTGCATGGGATGATCGACAGCGACGAAGATTTGCAAAGGCTGGCTGGCGAATACGTGCTGGGCACATTGGTGCTGGCCGAACGGGCGGCAGTGGAACAGCGTTTGCCGCGCGAGCCAGCGTTGCGCGACGCCGTCGATGCCTGGGAACGGCGTCTGCTGCCCTTGACCACGCTGGCGCCGCCCGAAACGCCCTCGGCCCAGCTGTGGCCGCGCATCAGCGCCAGCCTGTTCACGCCGAAGGCCGTGCGGCAAGCGGGCGGCTGGCAAGCGTGGTGGAACAGCCTGGCTTTCTGGAGAGTGCTGGCCGGTAGCGGCTTGGCGGCCACGGCCGCGCTGGCCGTGCTGGTCAGCGTGCAACTGCAAGCGCCAAGCGGACCCGGCTACCTGGTGGTGCTGGTGGCGCCGCAGGATAAATCGCCGGGCTGGATCGTGCAGGCGGGCGGACGGGGCGGCAAGAACCGCGACCTGAGCCTGATTCCGCTGGGGCCGACTAGCGTGCCGCAGCAAAAAGCCCTGCAATTCTGGACCAAGGGCAAGGACTGGGGCGCCCCTGTCTCGCTGGGCCTCGTCAAGCCGGGGCAAAGCCTCAAGTTGACCCTGGATAAGCTGCCGCCGCTGCAGCCCGACCAACTGTTTGAAATCACGCTGGAACCGCAAACGGGCTCGCCGACAGGCAGGCCGACAGGGCCGATCCTGTATATCGGCCGCGCCGTCAAGGTCATGTAGCGTTTATTTGCCCAGCTCGTCCCCCATCTCGCGCCCGCGCTGCGCGGCAGCCTTGATGCCCTTGACGATGGCCGCCTTGACGCCGCTCTCTTCCATGCTGGTCAGGGCCGCGTACGTCGTGCCGCCTTTCGACGTGACGCGCTCGCGCAGCAAGGACACGGGTTCGCTGGAATTGGCCGCCAGTTGCGCCGCGCCCGTAAAGGTGGCAATCGCCAGCTGCGTGCCCTGCTCGGGCGTGAGACCCAATTCGGCGGCCGCCTGCTGCATCGCTTCGATAAAGTAAAACACGTAAGCGGGGCCGCTGCCGGACACGGCCGTCACGGGATCGATCTTCGCTTCCTCGTCGAGCCAGACCGTCTGGCCGACGGCGCGCAGGATCGCGTCCGCCGTCTTCTTTTGTTCGTCACTGACGCCGCTGCTGGCCACCATGCCGGTGATGCCCATGCCGATCAGGGCTGGCGTGTTCGGCATGCAGCGCACGATGGCGGGATAGTCGCCGAGCCAGCGCGACAGGTCAGCGGCGCGGATGCCCGCCGCGATCGACAGGATCAATGGCGTCCGCTCCCCGTCGAGGAAAGGCAGCAATTGCGCCGCCACTTCGCGCATGCTTTGCGGTTTCACGGCCAGCACGATCACGTCCACGCCGCGCAATGCGTCGTCCGCAAGCAGCGCCGTCGTGACGCCGAATTGCGCCTGCAGTTTTTCCAGCGCGGGCGCATGCGGGTCGATCACGTGGATGTTGCCGCCCAAGGTCAATTTACCCGCCAGGCCGGCGATCAGGGCCGCGGCCATGTTGCCGCCGCCTACAAAGGCGATATTCAATTCTGTCGTCATGCTTGTTCTCTCTTCATCAGGAATAGTTGCGGGAACCGAAAATGGCGCTGCCCACGCGCACGATGGTGGCGCCCTCGAGCACGGCGGCGCGCAAGTCGGCGGACATGCCCATCGACAAGGTGTCAAGCGCCAGCCCTTCGGCCTTCAATTGTTCGTACAGCGCGCGCAGTTGCGCAAAGGCAGCGCGCTGAAGCGTGAGCTCCGTTTCCGGCTCGGGGATGGCCATCAGGCCGCGCAAGCGCAAACGGGGCAATTGCGCCACGGCATGCGCCAGGGCCGGCAATTCGGCTGGCGTCACGCCGCTCTTGCTCGCTTCGCCGCTGATATTGACTTGCAGGCAGATATTCAAGTCCGGCAAGCCGGCCGGACGCTGCTCGGACAGGCGCGCGGCGATCTTTTCCCGTTCCACCGTGTGCACCCAGTCGAAGTGCTCGGCGATGGGGCGCGTCTTGTTGCTCTGGATGGGACCGATGAAATGCCATGCCGGGGCATGCTGCGGCGCAGCGTCCTTCACAAAGGCGATCTTGTCGAGTGCTTCCTGCAGATAATTTTCGCCAAACGCCACCTGGCCCGCGCGCATGGCGTCCAGCACGGCGTCCGCGCCGAAGGTTTTCGAGACGGCCAGCAGAGTCACGTCTCCAGGGGCGCGCTGCGCGTCAGCGGCGGCCTGCGCAATACTCTCGCGCACGGCTTGCAAGTTCTGTTCGATTGTGGACATAATCATTTTCTAGTGTATAGGGGCGGCGGCACAGTGCGCCAGCCCATCAATGCAGGCACAGGGATTATAAATGGACATCTCCGAACTACTCGCTTTCTCCGTCAGCAACAAGGCTTCCGACCTGCACCTGTCTTCCGGCCTGCCGCCGATGATACGGGTCAACGGCGACGTGCGCCGCCTGAACGTACCCCCGCTCGAGCACAAGGAAGTGCACAGCATGATCTACGACATCATGAACGACAGCCAGCGCAAGGCGTATGAAGAAGCGCTGGAATGCGACTTCTCGTTCGAGATTCCCGGACTGGCCCGCTTCCGCGTCAACGCCTACAACCAGGAAAGGGGCGCCTCGGCCGTGCTGCGCACGATTCCCTCGAAAGTGCTGACACTGGAAGACCTGAACGCGCCGCGCATCTTCGGCGAGCTGGCCATGCGCCCACGGGGACTCGTGCTGGTGACGGGGCCGACCGGTTCGGGCAAGTCGACCACCCTGGCGGCGATGGTGAACCACGTCAACGAGCGCCTGAACCACCATATTCTGACCATCGAGGACCCGATCGAATTCGTGCATGAACCGAAGAAATGCCTGATCAACCAGCGTGAAGTCGGTTCGCACACGCATTCGTTCAGCAACGCGCTGCGCTCGGCCCTGCGCGAAGACCCGGACGTGATTTTAGTGGGCGAATTGCGCGACCTGGAAACCATCCGCCTGGCGCTGACGGCGGCCGAAACGGGCCACCTCGTGTTCGGCACTCTGCATACCTCGTCGGCGGCGAAATCGATCGACCGCATCATCGACGTCTTCCCCGCCGAGGAAAAGGAAATGGTGCGCGCCATGCTGTCCGAATCCTTGCAAGCCGTCATTTCGCAAAACCTGCTGAAAACCAAGGATGGCGCGGGCCGCGTGGCCGCGCATGAAATCATGCTGGCCACCCCGGCCGTGCGCAACCTGATCCGCGAAGCGAAAGTGGCGCAAATGTATTCGGCCATCCAGACGGGCAGCAACGTGGGCATGCAAACCCTGGACCAGTGCCTGTCCGACCTGGTGCGGCGCGGCACGATCTCGGCGGAAACGGCCCGCTCGGCCGCCAAGTCGCCTGAAAACTTCCCCGGATAAGCCATGCAGACGACGCACGAACACTATGGCGCCATGCACGCGCTGCTGGCGCAGATGCGCGCACGGGGCGGCTCCGACCTGTTCATCACGGCCGGCTTTCCTGCCGCCATCAAGCTCGACGGCAAACTGACGCCGCTGGCGGGCGGCGCGCTCGACGCGCAGCAGGCGGCCGGCTACGTGCGCGCCGTCATGAACGAACGCCAGGCGGCCGAGTTCGCGTCCAGCCGCGAAGCCAATTTCGCCATCAGTCCGGACGGACTCGGGCGTTTCCGCGTGTCCGCCTTCGTGCAGATGGGCCAGGCAGGCATGGTCTTGCGCTTGATCAATACCGCCATCCCCACCCTCGATGGGCTGGGCTTGCCCGCCATCCTGCAAGACATCGTGATGAGCAAGCGGGGCCTCGTCATCATGGTGGGCGCCACGGGCTGCGGCAAGTCGACCACCCTGGCCGCCATGGTGGGCCACCGCAACGCGCACAGCCATGGCCACATCATCACCATCGAAGATCCCGTGGAATTCATCCATCCGCACGGCAACTGCATCGTCACCCAGCGCGAAGTGGGCGTCGATACGGACGACTGGGCCACGGCCCTGAAAAACACCCTGCGCCAGGCGCCCGACGTGATCCAGATCGGCGAGATCCGCGACCGCGATACGATGGACCACGCCATCGCGTTTGCCGAGACGGGCCATCTGTGCCTGGCGACCTTGCACGCGAACAACGCCAACCAGGCGCTGGACCGCATCATCAATTTCTTCCCCGAAGAACGGCGCCAACAGTTGCTGATGGACCTGTCACTGAATTTGAAGGGCATGATTTCGCAGCGCCTGATTCCCAACAAGGAAGGCGGCGGGCGCAAGGCGGCGCTGGAAATCCTGCTCAATTCGCCGCTGATGAGCGACCTGATCTTCAAGGGCCAGGTGCACGAGATCAAGGAACTGATGAAAAAATCGCGCGAACACGGCATGCAGACTTTCGACCAGGCCCTGTTCGACCTGCACGAAGCGGGCGCCATCAGCTATGAAGACGCGCTGCGCAATGCGGACTCCGTCAACGACCTGCGCCTGACGATCAAGCTCAAGGGCGCAACGGCGCCGGAACCCGCCCCGCAAACGGGCGCCACCAAACTGGGACTCCTCTGACATGACCAGCATCCACGATTTCCAGGCCGAGGCACTGGACGGCACGCCGGTCGACCTGGCGCAATACAAAGGCAAGGTGCTGTTGATCGTCAACACGGCCAGCGCCTGCGGTTTCACGCCGCAATACCAAGGGCTCGAAGCGCTGTACCGCGAATTCCACGCGCAGGGCCTGGTCGTGCTGGGCTTTCCCTGCAATCAATTCCGCCAGCAGGAACCGGGGTCGAATGCGGAAATCGGCGCTTTTTGCGAGAAAAACTTCGGCGTCACCTTTCCCCTGTTTGCCAAGGTGGACGTGAATGGCCCGCAGACCCATCCCCTGTTTGCGCAATTAAAACAGGCGGCGCCCGGCATATTGGGCACGCAGTCGATCAAATGGAATTTCACCAAGTTTTTGGTGCGCAAGGATGGCCGCGTATTTCGCCGCTACGCCACGGCCAGCAAACCGGCCAGCCTGACGGACGACATTCGGCAATTGCTACAGGAATAGCGATTCGGCGGTTTGATTAAAAACAATAATTGCTGAAATCAATCAATCCGCACTTATTTCATGCTTGATATCAATATTGTGTTTCCAATAGCAAATTTCGGTGATAATGTTTGCATAATTATTCGCAGATATCGATCAAAAAACGATGCCAGTCTTTGGGAAAATATTATCTTCATGGATGCGGATGGGAATTTATTCCCGCCTCTTTCTTCCTATTTTCTTCCTGATACTCGCCGTTTCCGCCGTTCGCTATCACGCCCTGCTCGGCACGGAAACGGCGCTGGCCAATGCCCGCTACCAGAGCGATGCGCGGCAACTCGACCTGTTCCTCGCCAATAGCGTGCTGCCGCTGGCCGTGCACGCGGACAGTCACGCGATGCACGACAGCGTGCGGCAAGTGCTGCGCAGCGCCCTGCCGCTGAACCGCAGCCTCGTTTCCGCGCGCTGGGACACGGCTGGCGGGCATGTCGAAGTACTGGCCGACAGCAAGCTGGGGGACACACTGGCCACGGTGCCGGCGTGGTTCGCGCGCCTGGCCGGCATCACGGCCATCCGCAGCCGCCTGACGGTGGCGCTGCCGGACGGCGGCGACGGCATCCTCGACCTGCATTACACGCCGGGCCTGCCCCTGGCGCAAGTGTGGCTCAGGGTGCGCGAGCAGGCCGTCCTCAGCAGCATCAATATCGTGCTCGTCTTCGTGCTGCTGGGCTTGATCCTGGCCACGCACCGCAAGCTGCTGGCGCGCTTCGTGCAAGCGACCGACCGCTTCCGCGACGGCAACTTCGCCGTGCGCCTGGTGGCTGGCGCCACGCCCGAAGCGCAGGCCGTGTCGCAGTCGTTCAACGGCATGGCCGGCGATATCGAAGCACTGCTGACCACGCTGAAGACCAGCCAGCGCCAGCTGGGCGAGCAGTTGAACGAAACCGTGCACATGCAGCAGGCGCTGCAAAAACTGTCGTGGCAAAACTACAATGACGTGCTGACGGGTCTGCCCAACCGTGCCGCGCTGGCCGCCCGCTTCGAACAGGAACTGTTCCTCGCGCGCGAACGCCAGCGCCTGCTGGCCGTCTGCCTGTTCGACCTCGACCATTTCCAGGCCATCAACGACCGCTACGGCGCCGAGGCCGGCGATGAAATCCTCAAGCAGGTGGCCGGCCGCCTGCACGGCTTTACGGGCCAGGTCCATTACGCGGCGCGCCTGGGCGGCGATGAATTCGTCCTGCTGCTGTGCGGCCAGGCCAGCATCGCCAGCATCGAACAAAACGTCACGCAGCTGATGGCGGAACTGGGCCGCCCCTACCAGTGCGACCAGCAGGCGCTGCACATGACGGCCAGCGCCGGCATCGCCGTCTACGCGGGCAAGGACCTGAATACGGAAAGCCTGCTGCGCCACGCCGACCACGCCGTCTACCAGGCCAAGCTGACGGGGCGCAACCAGTACCATTTCTTCGACACCAATCTCGATGAAGAAGTGCGCACCCACCACAACCAGCGCACGGAAGTGCGCCACGCCCTGATCAATGGCGAACTGCGGCTGTACTACCAGCCCAAGGTGAACATGCGCGCCGGCACGGTGGTGGGCATGGAAGCGCTGCTGCGCTGGCAACATCCGCGCCGCGGCATACTGGCGCCCGCGCAATTCCTGCCGCTGGTGGAACAGACGGATTTGATCATCGATATCGGCGAATGGGTACTGCGCCAGGCCCTGTGGCAGATGCAGCGCTGGGTGGCTGGCGGCAAGCACTGGGTGGTCAGCGTGAATATCGCGGCGCGCCATTTCCAGCAACCGGATTTCGTCTCGCGCCTGGAAACCATCCTCGGCGAATTTCCCGGCGTGCGCGCCAGCATGCTGGAACTGGAAATCCTCGAATCGTCGGCCCTGCACGACATCGAGGACGTGCGCCGCATCATCCGCGCCTGCCAGGCGCTGGGCATCACTTTCGCCCTCGACGATTTCGGCACCGGCTACTCGTCGATGTCGTATTTAAAACGCCTGCCGGCGAATATCGTCAAGATCGACCAGAGCTTCGTGCGCAACATGCTCAACGACCGCGACGACCTGCACCTGGTGCGCGCCGTCATCGGCCTGGCCCGCTCCTTCAGCCTGACGGTGATCGCCGAAGGCGTGGAAAGCGTCGAACATGGCGCGCGTTTGATCCAGCTGGGCTGCGATCTGGCGCAAGGCTACGGCATCGCCCGCCCCATGCCGGCCGACGCCGTGCTGGAGTGGGCGGCCAACTTCGTGCCGGCGCCCCAATGGCGCGTCGCGCAGTACAGCGAAGTACCTATTTAGGCGCCAAGGCCGAGTCGATCAGCTCGATCCAGTGCCGCACGGGCGTCTCCGTGCCCGACTGCAGGTGGCTCAGGCAGCCGATATTGGCCGACACGATCATCTCCGGCTCGCACGCCTCCAGGTTCGCCACCTTGTTGTCACGCAGCTGCTGCGACAGTTCCGGTTGCAAAATCGAATACGTGCCCGCCGAACCGCAGCACAAATGGCTGTCCGCGCACAGGCGCACGTCGACGCCGACGGCGCGCAAGACCTGCTCCACCTTGCCGCGCACCTGCTGGCCATGCTGCAGGGTGCATGGCGGGTGATACGCCACCCTTTTGCCGATGCGCCCTTTCAGCAGCGCCGCCAGTTCCGCTTCAAACGCCGGCATGATCTCGGACAGATCGCGCGTCAGTGCCGCGATGCGGCGCGCCTTGTCCGCATATTGCGCATCATGCGCCAGCAAATGGCCGTATTCCTTGACCGTGGCGCCGCAGCCGGACGCCGTCATGACGATGGCTTCGGCACTATCTACGTAAGGCCACCAGGCGTCGATATTGCGGCGCATGTCGTCCAGCGCCGCGTCCTGGTCGTTCAGGTGATGGCGCAGCGCGCCGCAGCAGCCGGCCTTCGGCGCGACGATCAATTGCACGCCCAGCGCGTCAAACACGCGCGCCGTGGCCGCGTTGATGTTCGGCGACATGGCCGGCTGCACGCAGCCGTCGAGCAGCAACATGCTGCGTGCATGCTGGCGCGTGGGCCATGTACCGGCGGCGGAGCCCGGGCGCAATTTGTCCTGCAAGCTTTTCGACAGCAGCGGGCGCAGCGCTTGCCCCGCCTTGTACACGGGCGTAAACAGCCAGCGGCGCGGCAAGGCTTCCTTCAGGGCGAAGCGCAGCGCGCGTTCGCGCAAGGAGCGCTGCACGCGCTGCTCGACGACGCTGCGGCCGATGTCGAGCAGACGCCCGTACTGCACGCCGGATGGACAGGTCGACTCGCAGTTGCGGCAGGTCAGGCAGCGGTCCAGGTGCGTCTGCGTCTTGGCCGTGACGGGCGCGCCTTCCAGCACTTGCTTGATCAGGTAGATGCGTCCGCGCGGGCCATCGAGTTCGTCGCCCAGCAACTGGTAGGTGGGACAGGTGGCCGTGCAAAAACCGCAATGCACGCAGGCGCGCAGGATGGCTTCGGCTTCGTCGCCTGCCGGCGTATTCTTGATGAAATCGGCGAGATTGGTTTGCATGCGCGCTCAATACATTCTGTGCGGGTTGAAGATGCCGGCCGGGTCGAAAGCCTGCCGCAGACGCTGATGGATGGTGGCCACGGCCGGCGCCAGCGGGTGGAACACGCCCACGGCCTTGTCGCCGCCGCGGAACAGGGTGGCGTGGCCGCCGGCGGCCGCCACGGCCTGGCGGATGTGCTGCGCGCCGGCCGCATCGGCGTCGCCGTCGAGCTTGAGCCAGCGCTGCGCCCCGCCCCACTCGATCAGCTGGCGCCCTTTTAAAATCATGGCGCTGGCGTGCTGCGGCAGCGACAAGCGCCACAGGCTGCCCGCGCCCGCGAAGAATGCATGCGTTTGCTCGCGCACGGACAGCCAGAAGGCGGATGCTTCTTCTGCTGCCAGCACTTCGCCTTTCAATGATTGCAGCGCCGCCGAGACGGCCGCCTCGGCGCCGGACAGGCGCACCGTCAACACGCCGTCATGCCAGCAGCTGGCCGATATCGGCAGCGGCTTGCCCGCCCACTCATTGAGCATGCGCAAGGCGGCAATTTCCGCGCACGCCACGCGTAACGTCGCTTCGCGCAGCGGCAAGGGCAGCACCTTCAGCGACACTTCCAGGATCAGGCCCAGGGTGCCCAAAGACCCCGCCAGCAGGCGCGAGACATCGTAGCCGGCCACGTTTTTCATCACCTGTCCGCCGAAGGCCAGGCGTTCGCCATGGCCATCCATCAGCACGGCACCCAGCACAAAGTCACGCAGCGCGCCCGCGCTGGCGCGGCGCGGGCCGGACAAGGCGCTGGCGACGACGCCGCCCGCCGTGGCGCCAGGGCCGAAATGGGGCGGTTCGAACGCCAGCATCTGGTTGCGCGCGGCCAGCGCCGCCTCGATTTCCGCCAGCGGCGTGCCGCAGCGGGCCGTGATCACCAGCTCCGTCGGTTCATAGTCGATGATGCCCGCATAGGCGCGCGTATCGAGCACCTCGCCTGTCAGTTGCTGGCCATACCAGTCCTTCGTGCCGCCGCCGCGCAGGCGCAAGGGGCTGCCCGCCGCGCTGGCCGCCAGGATCTGCTGCCTGAATTGTTCCGCTATCGCTTGCAAAAGGGTCTCCGGAAAATTAAAAACGGGGCAGGTTGGCGAATGGCAGGCGCCCCGCCGTCACATGCATCTTGCCGAATTCGGCGCAGCGGTTCAAGGTGGGAATCGCCTTGTCCGGGTTCAGCAAGGTGTGGGGATCGAAGGCGCGCTTGACGGCAAAGAAGGCATCGAGTTCAGCGCGCGTAAATTGCACGCACATGGAATTGATCTTTTCCATGCCCACGCCATGCTCGCCCGTAATCGTGCCGCCCACGGCCACGCACAGGGCCAGGATGTCGGCGCCAAACGCTTCGGCGCGCTCGAATTCGCCGGGCATGTTGGCGTCGAACAGGATCAAGGGATGCAGATTGCCGTCGCCCGCGTGAAACACGTTCGCGCAGCGCAAGCCATGCGTCGTTTCCATGGCGGCGATACCCGTCAGCACTTCCGCCAGTTTTTTTCGCGGGATGGTGCCGTCCATGCAGTAGTAGTCGGGCGAGATGCGCCCGGCGGCGGGAAAGGCGTTCTTGCGGCCGGACCAGAATTTCATGCGCTCCGCTTCCGACTGCGAGACGGCGATGGCACTGGCGCCCGCCCCTTCCAGCACGGCCGTCATGCGCGCGATTTCCTCTTCCACTTCCTCGTGCGTGCCATCCGCTTCACATAGCAAAATGGCGGCCGCGTCGATGTCGTAGCCGGCCTTGACGAATGGTTCGACCATGCGCGACGACGTCTGGTCCATCATTTCCAGGCCGGCAGGGATGATGCCGGCGGCGATCACGTTGGCCACGGCATTGCCGCCCGTGACGACGTCGCCGAACGAGGCCATGATGACACGCGCCGTGGCCGGTTTCGGTATCAGTTTCACGGTCACTTCCGTGACGATGCCCAGCATGCCTTCGGAGCCGATGAAGACGGCCAGCAGGTCCAGGCCCGGAGAATCCAGGCATTCGCCGCCCAGCTCCAGCACATCGCCATCGATGGTGACGACGCGCACGCGCAGCACATTGTGCACGGTCAGCCCGTATTTGAGGCAATGCACGCCGCCCGAGTTTTCCGCCACGTTGCCGCCGATGCTGCAGGCAATCTGTGAGGATGGGTCGGGCGCGTAATACAAGGCATATTGCGCGGCCGCTTCGGAAATGGCCAGGTTGCGCACGCCCGGCTGCACCACGGCCGTGCGCGCGTACGCATCCACGCGCACGATGCGGTTCAGACGCGCCGTCGACAGCACCACGCCATCGGCGATCGGCAAGGCGCCGCCCGACAAGCCCGTGCCGGCGCCGCGCGGCACGATCGGCACGCCAAGTTCGCGGCAGACGCCGAGGATGGCGATGACCTGTTCTTCCGTGTCCGGCAAGGTCACCACCATCGGCAACTGGCGGTAGGCGGCCAGGCCATCGCATTCGTACGGGCGCGTGTCTTCCGCGTCGGACAGCACGCAACGTGCCGGCAGCACGGCCAGCAGGGCCGCGACGACGGCTTGCTGACGTGCGGCGGTCAATCCGGGTTCAGGAGCGGCATTGAGCATAAGATGGGGACAAATGGACATGGGCGTGCAACGATTGTAAGCACAAAAGTGGCGCGCACCGCATTTTTTGTCCGATTTGCCCGCAAATCCGCGGCCAGGCGGCGCGCAGTGTCGTATGCTGCCCCCATTCTTCTTTACAGGATCAGCATCATGGGCAACCGACTTTCGAAAATCGCCACGCGCACGGGCGACAATGGCAGCACCGGCCTGGGCGACGGCAGCCGCACCAGCAAGGACAGCGCCCGTATCCACGCCATGGGCGACGTGGACGAACTCAATTCCAATATCGGCTTGCTGTTGTGCGAAGCCATGCCCGACGCCTTGCGCGAGGAACTGGTGGCCATCCAGCACGACCTGTTCGACCTGGGCGGAGAAATCTGCATCCCCGGCTACCAGCTGATCAAGGAAGAGCACGTGCTGCGCCTCGACGACCTGCTGGCGAAATACAATGCGGACTTGCCAGCCCTTTCCGAATTCATCCTGCCGGCCGGTTCGCGCGCCGCCTCGCTGGCCCACGTGTGCCGCACCGTATGCCGCCGCGCCGAGCGCAGCATCGTCGCGCTGACCAATGCGGAAACCATCCACGAACATCCGCGCCAGTACGTGAACCGATTGTCGGACCTGCTGTTCGTGCTGTCGCGCGTGCTCAACCGCTTTGCCGGCGGCAGCGACGTGTTGTGGCGGCACGACCGCACGCGGGCATGAGATAAAAAAACGGCGATGCTGTCAAACAGCATCGCCGCGCTTTATCCGGCTGACAGAGTGTTTTACTTAACCGCAAGCCTGAAGGCAGGCTTTATTGGCACGCACGCATGAAGGGACACTGAACTCCATGACACAGGCATCGAGCGCCATATAGCACTCGGATTGGCATTCCGAAATGTCGGCGGTACCGCTGGCCATGGCATACGAGGCGCTGACGCCCATGGCAAACAAAAAGAAACCCAGTTTTTTGAACATAAGCACTCCTGTTGAATTGACAGACGATCACTGACATCCACAGCGCGCCGTCCCTTACGCGCCATCCATAAGCTGGCATTGCTCCGCGCGTCAATTACGGGGCGGACGCAGGCACTCTTTCTGACAAGCCTGATAATTTTCCATGCAGGCCGGCTGGCCGAATTCCACGCAATCGAGCAGATTGCGTTCGCACACAAAGGTGCAGTCAGGCCCACCTGCCTGGACGCTGAAGGACAGCGCGGCGCCGGCGGCAAACAGAAAAACAGCAATCTTTTTGAACATGGTCAGCCTTTCAAGTTAACAAGTGGGAACGTCAGATTTTCTTCAGCGCCGCTTCCAGCGCGCCCGCATTGAAACCCTGGATCTTGCGGTTGCCGATCAACACCACGGGCACGCCGCCGCCGCCCAGTGCCTCATGGGCTTTTTTCGCTTCCGGGGATTTCTCGATATCGAGATCGACGAATTCGATCTTGTTTTCCTTGAAGTAGGCACGCGTCTTGGCGCAATAGCCGCACCAGTCCGTGCCGTACAGCACCACTTTCGCCTGGGCATTCGGGAAATACGCGGCGTAATTACCCTCGGTGTAATTCGACTTGAGCAAGCCGGGCAACAAGGACAGGCCATAACCGCTGCCCAGGCCGGCGGCCAGGATCAAGCCATACATGGCGATGGTTTTAATTTTCTTTTGCATCATGAAGCCACCTTGACGTCGTTACAGGAAAAGTACGATCTTTTAAAACATTTCCCACCCTTCGATAGACGTGGAAAAAGAATGCCACTTGCGCTTGCATGCTTATTACCTTGTAGAATTTACATCCTACAAAAACGAATATAGAGCGCGATTATTTTAGAGTCAACGTTTCCTTTCGATAAATTTCCAGTTTGGAAAATATATCGGGGAAGCCCATGAAATGTGGAATTTGGAGAGATTGGCAGGCGCCAAACGTCTATACAATATTGGCGCCGCAAGCAGGAAAAGGCCGGTTGCGGGCGCAGCCGGCCGAGCGGCTACGCTTCAACGCGAGGACGTCACCGCGTTATCCATCGCCTGCACATGTTCGCGCAGCAAGCCGCGCAGCAGCTGCACCTGGGCCACCGCATCAGCTTGCAGGGCCGTCAAGCCCTCTGCCGCGCACGGGCCGGGCGCAGCGGCATCGGCTTCACCGCGCAGCAACGCATCGATTTCCCCGCTAACGGCGGCAATCCACCGCTGCAATGCGGGCGGCGCCGGCTCGGCCTGCGGGCTCAAACTGATGCGCGCCGTGCTGCCCGCCACGCGGCGCAGCAACGGCAAGGTGCGCAATGCCGCCAGGCCCACGCCGCTGCTGCGGTCCAGGCGGCGCTCGATGCGCAGGCGTTGCAGCACTTGTTCCGCATTATTGCTGGCCAGCCCCGCCTCGCGGCGCAGGCGCGCAATGGCGCTATCCCAGCGTCCACCCGCCGCCAGCACGGCCAGCAGGTATTTCAGGTTGGCCGACACGGCTTTCGCCAGGCGCTGATCGAGGTCGTCCGCCTCGCGGTCGGGCCACAGGAAAAACGTGGCCAGCAGGGCCAGCACGCAGCCCAGCACATTGTTGCCCAGGCGGCTTACCGCATACACCATCTCGCTGGCCGGCGCCGCATAGTCGGCCACCAGTACGAAGGCGGGCGTCATGAACAGCACGTGCAGGCTGTAGCTGACACGGCGCAAGGCCATCGTAGCGACGATCAGGGGAAACACCACCAGCGAGATGCCCAGCGGCGTGTAAATGACCAGGCCGATCAGCACGGCCAGCACGGCGCCCAGCACGCTGCCAGCGACGCGCTCGATGCCGCGCGGCCAGGTGGTCGACACGGATGGCTGCAAGATCAACAAGGTCGCCATCGTGGCCCAGTAGCCGAAGGGAATATGCAAGGCCTCCACCAAGAGGAAGCCGGCCGTCGTCGCCAACGACACGCGCGCCGCATGGCGCCAGCTCAGCGACTGCGGCGTGGCGTTGACTTTCGCCGTTTGCCACGCTTGCCCCAGCGCCAGGAAAGCCGCCTCGCGCCACGGCAGCTGCGTCGCGCGCGGCAAGCCCAGTTCCATGAAATCCACGTTCAGGCGCAAGGGCAACAAGGCGCCCAGCGCCGCTTCCAGGCGTCGTCCGCAGTTCGCCAGGCGGCGCTGCAATGCCAGCGGCGGCGTTTCCGGCTGGCGCTGCACGGCTTGTCCCAGGCGGCGCAGCAGCACGGCCATCACTTCCAGGCTGCGCCGCGCACGCGGGTCCTGGCGCAGGCGCTGCTGCTCGCGCTCGCACGTATGCGTGACGGCGATCAGATAGGCGAAGATGCGCTCGGCGTCGCTGAGCGCCAGCAGCAGGTTGTCGTACAGGGCGCTGCGGCCCGCGCGCGCGGGCGGCACGGCGGCCAGGGCGACGCGCGCCGCTTCCAGCGCGGCGCGCGCCTGCGAGCGGTAGCTGGCGCCGTGCGCGGTGGCGTCCGGCAGCGCCCGCCCCTGTTCCAGGAAGCGCGCATTGTCGCGCGCGATGCCGGCCAGGCGCGAATACGCGGCGCGGATGGCGCGCCTGGCCGGGCTGAACGGGTGGATGCGCCAGACCGTAAAACTGAGCACGGTGGCAAACAGGCAGCCGAACATGTACAGGCCCAGGAAAGGCGCCGTCTGCGTCATCGATTCCAATGGATGCGTGACCATCACCACGCAAGCCGTGGCGGCCAGGATGGCCACTTGCGCCGTGGCCGCGCCCCAGATGCGCGCCAGCGCGCCGGCCCAGGAAAACAGCAGCACGGCGATGGCGGCCGCCGCCACGCCATGGCCGGCCGCCAGCGCCGTCAGGCCGCCTGCCACGGTCGACAGCAAGCCGAAGCCCACCATCGAGACGAAGCGCATGCGCCGCGTGCCGGCCGCGTCGGCCAGGCAGGTCCAGAACGCGCCGATGGCGGCCCAGGAAAAATCGGGGTGGTCGAACAGCAGGCCCAGCAACAGCATGGCGCTTGACGCGCACGCGGCCCGCAGGCCCTCGGACAGATTCGTTTCATCGATGGCCAGGCTGACCATCCACAGGGGACGGCGCTGCGCCAGTTTGTCGGTATAGGCGTGCATGCCCGTCAGCCAGCGGCCGGCCAGTGCGCGCGAACGGCGGTGAAGTTTCCTGAAATGCAAATTGAACTTTGAAAGGGTATCAAAGCGTCATCGTAGCATTCCCCGGCGAAAAATGTTGCAGTGCAGCGTAAAATCTCGGCAGGCGAAAAAAAAGCGGCACCGCAGTGCCGCTTCTCTCTGTATGCGGGCAAACTTAGCTGACGACGGCCAGACGCGGCTGCGTGCCGCCAAAACGCTGCTCGATCGAGGCGGCGATGCCGGTGGCGTCCAGGCCCACGCTTTTCAGCAGTTGCACGGGGTCGCCATGGTCGATGAAGGTGTCGGGCAAGCCCAGCATCAAAATCGGCTTGACGATGCCCTCCGCCGCCAGCACTTCGGCCACGGCCGAACCGGCGCCGCCCATGATGCAGCCCTCTTCCACCGTCACCAGGTAATCGTGTTCTGCGGCAAGCTGTTTCACCAGCGCCACGTCGAGCGGCTTGACGAAGCGCATGTTGGCGACCGTCGCGTCGAGCTTGTCGCCTGCCGCGACACTCGGCGCCACCATGGAACCGAAGGCCAGGATGGCGATGCGCTTGCCGTGGCGCTTGATCTCGCCCTTGCCGATTTCAATGCTCGTCAGTTCCGGCACGATGGCCACGCCGGCACCCGCGCCGCGCGGATAGCGGATGGCCGCCGGGCCCGGATAATGGAAACCCGTCGTCAGCATTTGGCGGCATTCGTTTTCATCGGACGCGGCCATGACGACCATGTTCGGGATGCAGCGCAGGAACGCCATGTCGTAATTGCCCGCGTGCGTGGCGCCATCGGCGCCCACGAGGCCGGCGCGGTCCAGCGCGAACGTCACGTCCAAGTTTTGCAGCGCCACGTCGTGGATCAACTGATCGTAGGCGCGCTGCAGGAAGGTCGAATAAATGGCCACGACGGGTTTCAAGCCTTCGCAAGCCAAGCCCGCGCCAAAGGTCACGGAATGCTGCTCGGCGATGCCGACGTCGAAATAACGGTTCGGAAATTGCTGTTCGAACTTGACCATGCCCGAGCCTTCGCGCATGGCTGGCGTGATGCCCACCAGGCGCTTGTCGTGCGCGGCCATGTCGCACAGCCAGTTGCCGAACACTTCCGTGTACGTCATCTTGCCCGGCGCCGTGGCCGGCTTGATGCCTTCGGCCGGATTGAACTTCGGCGTGCCGTGGTACAGGATCGGTTCCGCCTCGGCCAGCTTGTAGCCCTGCCCCTTCTTGGTGACCACGTGCAGGAATTGCGGGCCCTTCAATTGCTTGATGTTTTGCAAGGTCGGGATCAGCGAATCGAGGTCGTGGCCATCGATGGGGCCGATATAGTTAAAACCGAATTCCTCGAACATGGTGGCGGGCACGACCATGCCTTTGGCGTGCTCTTCGAAGCGCTTCGCCAGTTCCAGCACGGGGCCGGGCAAGACGGACTTGCCGACATTTTTCGCCGCCGCGTAGAACTGGCCCGACATCAGTCGCGCCAGGTGGCGGTTCAGCGCGCCCACTGGTGGCGAGATCGACATGTCGTTGTCGTTCAAAATCACCAGCAGGTTGACGTCTTCCTGCACGCCCGCGTTGTTCATCGCCTCGAAGGCCATGCCGGCCGTCATCGAGCCGTCGCCGATCACGGCGATCGCGTGCAGCGGATCGCCCTTGATCTTGGCGGCCTGCGCCATGCCCAGTGCGGCCGAGATCGACGTCGACGAGTGCGCCGTGCCGAAGGTGTCGTATTCGCTTTCGTCGCGTTTCGGGAAGCCGGAAATGCCATCCTTCTGGCGCAAGGTATGCATGCGCTCGCGGCGGCCCGTGAGGATCTTGTGCGAATAAGTCTGGTGGCCCACGTCCCACACGATGCGGTCGTGCGGCGTGTTGAACACGTAATGCAGCGCGACGGTCAGCTCGACCGTGCCCAGGTTGGACGACAGGTGGCCGCCCGTCTTGGAAACGGAGTCGAGCAGGAAGCTGCGCAATTCCTGCGCCAGCGGCACCAGTTGCGAGCGGGCCAGCTTGCGCACTTGCGCTGGTTCATTGATGGTTTCTAACAGTTTCATTTATGCCTTCCGCTGCACGACCAGGTCCGCCAGCTCGCGCAAACGGCGTGCCTTGTCCCCGAATGGCGCCAGCGCCGCATGGGCGTCGCACCGCAATTGTTCTGCCAGGGCTCTCGATGGTTCCAGCCCCAGTATCGATACGTAAGTGGGCTTGTTGGCGGCCGCATCCTTGCCCGCCGTCTTGCCCAGGGTGGCCGAATCGGCCGTGGCGTCGAGCACGTCGTCGACCACCTGGAACGCCAGCCCGACGGCGCGCGCATACGCGTTCAGCGCCGTCATCTCGTCCGCCGTCAAGTCCTTGCCCGCCAGCGCGCCGAGGATCACGGCCGCGCGCAGCAAGGCGCCCGTTTTCAGTTGATGCATCTGTTCCAGCTGCGGCAAGGTCAAGGCCAGGCCGACGCTGTCGAGGTCAATCGCCTGGCCGCCGCACATGCCGGCCGAACCCGAGGCGTGCGCCAGCAGCTTGAGCATGGCCATTTGCCGCGCCGGCGGAATGGCCGCGCCTTCAGCCAGCAGCATGAAGGCTTGCGATTGCAGCGCGTCGCCGACCAGCAGGGCCGTCGCTTCATCGTAGGCGATGTGCACGGTGGGCTTGCCACGACGCAAGGCATCGTCATCCATGCACGGCATGTCGTCATGCACGAGCGAATACACGTGAATCATTTCCAGCGCGCAAGCAGCGCGCGCGAGGGTATCTTGATCGGCATCAAACAATTCGCCCGCCGCCATCACCAGCAGCGGACGCACGCGCTTGCCGCCACCCAAGAGCGCATAGCGCATGGCGGCGTGCAGCTTGTGCGGCACGACATCTGCCGCCGGCAGGAACTGGTCGAGCCGGGCTTCCACGCCGGACTGGGTGGCTTGCATCCAGTCGCCGAAGGTCACGCCGTCTTGTTGCACACTGGCCATCATTGGGCGGCCTCGCCGGCATCCACGAACGGTTTCAACATGTCGCCTTCCAATACTTTTACCTGCGCTTCAACGCTGTCGAGCTGGGTTGCGCAATACTTGACCAGTTCCGAGCCGCGCTGGTAGGCCGCGACCGATGCTTCCAGCGGCAACTGGCCCGCTTCCATTTGCGTTACCAGCTGCGCCAGTTCCGCCATCGCCTCTTCAAACGAGGCCGGCGCTGCGGCAGCGGCAGTTAATTTCTTCGACATAAACTCAGATCTCTTCGTGGCACGAGGGGCTTGTAGGGAGACGCCGGGGATTCCCGGCCAGCATAGAAGCGTTATTTTAGAACAAACCACACTATTAAGTGAAAACTAAAGCGCAATCGGCGCGCTCAAAGTCAATAGCGTTGCCAGCTTGGCAGTGAATTTTAGCGCAATCGTTCCCATCTACCGGAAATTGCACGCCAAATGACAATGTTTCTCATTAATAGACTATTTACCGGGGGGTTTTGGCAATGCCGAGGCCGATACGCGCTATAATCGCCGGTTCTGTCCGAAATACCGTTTCAACAAATTTGAATTCAGGTCTTTGCGGATTCTTTCTCTCTGTAGCGGTTGCCCAGGGAATGGCCTGGGGCACTGCTGACCGTTGTACATTTATGGGGGGTTGGGATGTCCGATCTGGCTACTCACGCCAAGCTGGCGCGCTCAAACGCGCAACTTCCGGTCCACGTCTATTTTGACGAAACGCTGTTGCAGCGTGAAATGCAGCAATTGTTCCAAGCCGGCCCGCGCTATGTCGGGCATGCGCTGATGGTGCCGGAAACCGGCGATTTTGCGACCCTGGCGTCTGAGAACGAAGGGCGCATGCTCGTGCGCAACGCCAATGGCATCGAAGTGCTGTCCAACGTGTGCCGCCACCGGCAGGCGCTGATGTTCAACGGCCGCGGCAACGCGAACCATATCGTGTGCCCGCTGCACCGCTGGACTTACGACCTGAAGGGTGAATTGATCGGCGCGCCGCATTTCCCCGAGACGCCGTGCCTGAACTTGTCGAAAACGCCGCTGCAAAGCTGGAATGGCTTGCTGTTCGAACAGAATGGCTACAACGTGATGGAAAAATTGAAAGATTTGTCCGTCTCGAAAGACCTCGATTTTTCCGGCTACATGTTCGACCACGTGGAAATCCACGAGTGCGACTACAACTGGAAGACTTTCATCGAAGTCTACCTCGAGGATTATCACGTCGAACCGTTCCACCCGGGCCTGGGCAGCTTCGTCAGCTGCGACGACCTGCGCTGGGAATTCGGCAAGGATTACAGCGTGCAAACGGTGGGCGTGCACCGCGGCTTGCAGCAGGCCGGTTCGCCTGCCTACAAGAAATGGCAAGAGCAGGTGCTGCAATTCCGTGGCGGCGAAGCGCCGCCGTATGGCGCCATCTGGCTGACTCTGTATCCGAACATCATGGTGGAATGGTATCCGCACGTGCTGGTCGTCTCGACCCTGTGGCCCGATGGCCCGCAAAAGACGCGCAACGTGGTGGAGTTCTATTACCCAGAAGAAATCGTGCTGTTCGAGCGCGACTTCGTCGAAGCGGAGCGGGCTGCCTACATGGAAACCTGCGTCGAGGACGATGAAATCGCCCTGCGCATGGATGCCGGCCGCAAGGCCCTGATGGCGCGCGGCGTGAGCGAAGTGGGTCCTTACCAATCGCCCATGGAAGATGGCATGCAGCACTTCCACGAGTGGTACCGCAATAATATCGCGCTGTAATTAGCAGAAGGGCCGCATTGCGCGGCCCTTTTTTTATCCTCTCATTTTCCGGGAATCCAATGCAATCGTTATGGATGCTGTTTGCCAGTTTCATGTTCGCCATCATGGGCGTGTGCGTCAAGCTGGCGTCGGATATGTATTCGACGTCCGAAATCGTCATGTACCGCGGCATCATCGGCATGATCGTCATGAGCTGCACGATTTTGTACCAGGGCGGCAGCTTTAAAACCACGATGCCGGGCCAGCATCTGTGGCGCGGCGTGGTGGGCGTGATCGCCCTGTGGCTGTGGTTTTATGCGATCGCCATCCTGCCGCTGGCCACGGCCATGACCTTGAATTACATGGCGCCCATCTGGATCGCCGTGATCCTGCTGGCGGGCGGTTGGTGGAAAGGCATGAAACAGGTCGAGTGGCCGCTGATGGCCGCGATTGCCATGAGCTTTGTCGGCGTGACCCTGCTGCTGCAACCCGTGTTCGAGACGGACCAGCTGGGCGGCGCCATCACGGCCTTGATTTCCGGCATGCTGTCTGCCCTCGCCTATTTGCAAGTACGTAAACTGGGCTTGCTGGGCGAGCCCGAATACCGGGTCGTGTTTTATTTCTCGGTCGTCAATTTCCTCGCCGGCGTGATTGGCCACGTGGCCAGCGCCGGCGGCGGCCCCGTCGTCTGGCATGCGCACACGAGCGCCTACGGCATCGGCTTGCTGGCCGCCATCGGCCTGTGCGCCACCATGGCGCAGATGGCCATGACGCGCGCCTATCGCTTGGGCAAGACCCTCGTAGTGGCCAATCTGCAATACACGGGCATCGTCTTTTCCAGCTTCTGGGGCGTGGTGATCTTTGGCGACCTGTTCGACTGGCACGGCTGGACCGGCATCGGCATCATTCTCGCTTCGGGTATCGCGGCAACCTATTACAATACCCGCAACACGGCCCGTGGCGCGGCGATCGCGCGCACGGATCCGATTGCCAGCGAAGTGTAAAGGAGCGTTTCCGATGTACACCACCTTGATACAGGCCAGCGAACTGGCCAGCCACCTGAACGACAGCAACTGGGTGATCCTCGATTGCCGCCACGACTTGCTCAACCCGGCAGCCGGCAGCGATGCGTTTGCCGCCGGCCACATCCAGAACGCGCAGTTCGCCGATATCGACACGGCCCTGTCCGCCCCGAAGACGGCGCGCGGCGCGGACTTTACGGGACGCCATCCTTTGCCCGACCGCAACACCCTGCTGGCCACCTTGCGCGGCTGGGGCATCAATGACGACACGCAAGTGGTCGCCTATGACGGCCAGGGCGGCATGTTCGCCGCCCGTTTGTGGTGGCTGCTGCGCTGGCTCGGCCATCCGGCCGTCGCCGTGCTCGACGGCGGCCTGGCCGCCTGGCAGGCGCAAGGCTTGCCGCTGGTCACGCCGGTGGCGCCCCGCCCTGTGGGCAAGCTCACGGAAAAAGCCAGCCTGACGCGCACGGTCAGCGTACAGGACGTCGTCGCCAACCTGGAAAACCAGGCGCTGACGGTGATCGACGCGCGCGCCTCCGACCGTTATCGCGGCCAAAACGAAACCATCGATCCCGTGGGCGGCCACATCCCCGGCGCGAAAAACCGTTTCTTCAAGGATAATTTACAGGCGGATGGCCGCTTCAAGCCGGCCGAGGCATTGGAAAAAGACTTCAGCGCATTGATCGCCTCGCCGCAAGCAGCCGTCATGCAGTGCGGCTCCGGCGTGACGGCTTGCCACAACTTGCTGGCACTGGAAGTGGCCGGCTTGCCGGGCGCGGCCCTGTATCCGGGTTCTTGGAGCGAATGGTGCGCCGATCCGGCGCGACCTGTGGCGACGGGGAATTAAAAAATGGCGGACCAACTGGTCCGCCACCTTTTACCCGTGGATAACTACGATGTTATTCCCAGCGCTTGATTCAAGCGTTC